>CAZZZQ010000803.1:0-1868 GCA_964658405.1 uncultured Sphingomonas sp. | reverse complement strand
GCAAGTTCTCCGGAAAAGTGACGCAGATCGGTGGAGCGACCGGATCGCGCCTGTCCCTCTTCCCGCCTGAGAATGCAACTGGAAACTACGTGAAGGTGGTTCAGCGCATTCCGGTGCGAATCGACTTCACCAACCTCCAACAGGAGAATGGTGACTACGCACTTCGTCCAGGCTTCTCCGTAACGCCAGAGGTCAGCGTCAAGTAATCTCGGGAGGCCGGCTCTGCTGGCCTCCTTCCTTTCTGTAGACGGGCTACCTACTGTTCCATTCATTGCATCTGACAATAAGTAAGCATAGTTTGGCGACGAGGTATTTTATGGCTGTTGCAATCAAGAAGAGCGATGTACACGATTTGACCACTCCCCGCTGGCATGCGGAGGCCAAAGAGATCCAGAAGTACGGCATGGTTACGAAGGATCTCCCTCATCCTCTGAGTGCTGACGTTCGTGCCGACATGGTTGGAAAGCTGAACCAGTTGCTGGCTGATTCCATTGTTTTGCGCGATATGTACAAGAAGCACCACTGGCAGGTTGCAGGACCCACCTTCTACCAGCTTCACCTCCTGTTCGATAAGCATTTTGAGGAGCAGGTTGAGATGGTGGACACGATTGCAGAGCGCGTACAGTTGCTCGGCGGTGTGACGATCGCGATGGGCGGCGATGTAGCCGAGATCACGAAGATTCCTCGTCCGCCCCGTGGCAAGGAAGAGGTTCCGGTCCAGATCTCGCGCCTGCTCGAGGCTCACAAGATGATCATCAAGCAGTGTCTCGATATCGCGGAAGCAGCCGATGATGCCGGCGACCAGGGAACGAATGACCTTGTTGTCTCCGACATTCTCCGCCCCAATGAACTTCAGTCGTGGTTTATCGGTCAGCACCTCGTTGAGATGCCGCTCACGATTCCTGAATAATTACTTTCAGTGAGAGCAAGAACGCCCAGCCAGATGTAGAGGCTGGGCTTTCTTGTGTCTGTCGCATCGAACCGGCTTGATCTATCATCTACTCACTATCAGTTGACATCGCTGAGAACCAACTATGCCGATCGCTCTCGCATTCTTCGTGCAATATGCCTACGTCATCCTGTTTCTCTGGGTGCTCGTTGAGCAACTTGGCATTCCGATTCCCAGCATCCCGGTCCTGCTGACAGCAGGAACACTCAGCGCAACTCATAGAATTCACGCCTCTTATTCACTGCTGGTCGTTCTCCTCGCGTGTCTCATCGCAGATAGTATCTGGTACATGCTCGGCCGCCGTTACGGTGGAAGCATCCTGCGTCTCCTCTGCCGGCTTTCGCTTGAGGCTTCGACCTGTGTGGCGAAGACCGAGGGCTACTTCAATAAGCGCGGACCGGTTACGCTGCTGTTTGCAAAGTTTGTACCTGGGCTCTCCACGGTGGCCGCACCCATCGCAGGCCAGACCGGGATGCCGTACGGCCGCTTCTTTCTCTACGATCTTGCCGGATCGATTATCTGGGCTGAGGCCTATCTTTTGACCGGCCGCTTCTTCGGAGACGTGGCTCAGAAGAGCGCACCGTTCTTCCATCTGCTCAGTCACTTTGCGTTTGCACTCTTCGTGTTGATGGTCCTCGGCTTCATGGTCTACCGCGTGATGAAGCAGCGCCGCTTCATCACCCAGGTCAAGGCGATGCGTCTCGAGCCCGAAGAGCTGAACGATATGATGGTGAAGGCTGAGGCTGCGGGAAACATCGCTCCGTTCCTGGTCGACCTTCGGCATCCGCTCGATTATCTGCCTGATCCCCGCGTCATCCCCGGGTCGGTCCGTATTGGTCCCTCGGAGATCAAGCTGCATAACGAGAAGATTCCGCGCGATCGCGACGTGATCCTCTACTGCACCTGCCCGAATGAGGAG
>CAZZZQ010000802.1:0-1870 GCA_964658405.1 uncultured Sphingomonas sp. | reverse complement strand
GGCGAAGATTTACGGCAGCCGATGCCTCCAACCTGACTTGATCGGTCCAAAAAGGAACAACTCGTGCGTGATGCGCGTACCTTGGCTATCGCTTGCTTCCGCAGGACGTCTACGATACAACCTTCTCGTATCCCTATCACCACGCAACAACCCGCTCCAGGCATCCCCGGCCCTGACTTTATATCGAGTTTTCAGGAGAGTTCCGTGAAGAAGTTTCTGCTCTGCATCCTTGCCAGTGCGATCGTCTTCGCTGGCGCCCTCTCTGCGCAGGATAAAGACATCACCGGCACGTGGCAGGGAACGCTCCAGGCCGGCCGTGCGCTCCGCACCGTGGTGAAGATCTCGAAGAACGACGGCGTCTGGAAGTCCGTCTTCTACAGCATCGACCAGGGCGGACAGCCGCTCCCGGTGACCAAGACGACCCTCGACGGCCTGACCGTAACCATGTCCATCATGGCGATCGACGGGAAGTTCGAGGGCAAGCTGAGCCCTGACGGAACCACGATCGCCGGGAGCTGGACCCAGGGCCCGTCGCCCCTTCCGCTGACCCTGGTGAAGGCGACGAACGAGACTGCATGGGCGATCCCCGAGCCGCCAGCACGCATTCCGCCCATGGCTGCCGATGCCAGCCCGTCCTTTGACGTCGCCACCATCAAGCCGAGCAAGCCGGAGCAGCAGGGCAAGGGATTTCGTGTCCAGGGGCGCCGCTTCACCACGATCAATACATCGCTGACCGACCTCATCACCTTCGCCTATGGTCTGCATCCGAAGCAGGTTGTCGGCGGACCGGAGTGGATGGGGACGGAGAAGTTCGACCTCGAGGGGCAGCCCGACCTGCCCGGTTCGCCGAATGACGCCCAGTGGAAGGGCATGATCAAGAAGCTGCTGACGGAGCGCTTCGGCCTCGCCTTCCACCACGACAAGAAGGAGCTCTCGGTCTACGCACTGACCGTGGCCAAGACCGGCCAGAAGATGACGAAGAGCGACAGCGATCAGCCGCTGCCCGGGCTCTTCTTCCGCGGGCTTGGAGTCCTGACTGTGCAGAACGCCACCATGCCCGACTTCTGCAACCTGATGGAGACCGCCGTGCTCGACCGGCCCGTCGTCGACCAGACCGCCATCGCAGGCCGCTGGAACTTCCTGCTGAAGTGGACGCCGGATGAGTCGCAGTTTGCCGGGATGGGCGTTAAGGTTCCCGCCCCGACCGACACCGCCAACGCGCCGCCCCCGCTCTTTACTGCGATCCAGGAGCAGATCGGGCTGAAGCTCGACCCGACTAAAACAGCGGTGGAGATCCTCGCCGTCGACAAGGTCACGAAACCCTCCGACAACTAATCGGCTTGAAGGAGAGCCGTTGCGCTGCAGTGGAAGATTTCACAGACCCAGGGGTAAGAGCACATGACGTGGCGGCGCCTGAACGGTACTCTCCGCAGCCTCTGCTTCGCCGCGTGCCTTGCCCTTCCGGGTGCTGCCTTTGCCGCACAGTACACCGGCCAGATCTTCTTCAAAGGGCTTCCACTCCCCGGTGCGACCGTCACCGCAACGCAGGCGGCCAAGCATCTCGCCGTAATCTCCGACCAGCAGGGTCTCTACACCTTTCCCGACCTGGGCAACGGCGTCTGGACGATCGAGATCGAGATGCTTTGCTTCAGCCCGGTCAAGCAGGATGTGACCATCGCGGCCGACCTCCCGCTCGCAACATGGGAGCTGAAGCTGCTTCCAACTGCAGAGATTATGGCGAAGGCGACCGCACCGCGCCTGATTCCCCGCCCAATCCTCACGACGCGCGCCGCCAAGCCTGACGCGCCCGCGTATGGCGAGGCCGGTCCGAATATTCCCCCGCCAGCGGACGACTCCACGAAAAACGCCT
>CAZZZQ010000801.1:0-1877 GCA_964658405.1 uncultured Sphingomonas sp. | reverse complement strand
TATGGAGCCGTCGCGGAATGGCTCTACCGCTACGCCGCCGGGGTCGATACCGATTCCACTGACCCGGGCTTTCACACCATCGTCCTTCATCCCAACTTCAACCCGCAGCTTGGTCATCTCGCCTTTGACTACGACTCGGCCTACGGGACCGTCCACTCCGACTGGGCGATCACCGGGAAGACCGTTCGATGGAAGGTCGTCGTTCCTCCGAACACGTCGGCCATCCTGTCGACGCATGATTCGAATGCAACCGGCTTCGCTCTGAACGGCGCATCGCTCGAGGATGCGAAGAGCACTCTGAAGCGAGGCCAGTCAAACGGCGACTACCTTCTTCCCGCCGGAACGTACAGCTTTTCAGCAATGATCCAGCCATCCCCCGAGGTCGTCGATGCCACGCACTAAGTCCAAGCAGCTCCTTCGCAGCAGCTCCACACTTGCTCTCGCCGCCTGCCTTATCTCACCGATGCTCGCCCAGCAGCCCTCTGCATCGACGAGCGATCCACTCATGCGGGGCTTCCTCAATCCGCCCGCTGCGGCACATCCGCGCGTTTGGTGGCATTGGATGAACGGCAACATCACCAAGGATGGCATCACGCAGGATATCGACTGGATGCACCGCGTCGGGATCGCCGGCTTTCAGAACTTCGACGCCGCGCTGAACACGCCGAAGGTCGTCGACAATCGCCTCATCTACATGACGCCGGGCTGGAAGGACGCCTTCAAGTTTGCGATTGAGAAGGGTGATTCGTACGGCTTCGAGATGGCAATCGCCGGATCTCCAGGCTGGAGCGAGAGCGGTGGCCCATGGGTCAAGCCGGAGCAGGCCATGAAGAAGGTCACGTGGAGCGAGACCAGCGTCGATGGCGGCAAGCCCTTCCGCGGTGTCCTTCCTCCGGCACCCAGCCAGACCGGGCCCTTCGGCAATCTCGCGCAGGAGGACCTGATGGGAGCGATGGGCGGTGGCGATGCTCCGGCGAAGTCCACTGGATTCGGCGCAGACATCGCAGTCCTCGCTATTCGCGAGCCGGCGATCGAGCAGCCGATGTCTTCGCTGAATCCGAAGCTTTCAACCTCGAGCGGAACGCCGGTCGATGCTGCAAAGCTCTGGGATCACGACCTCAACGAGAGCGTGATCTTTCCCGCCTCGAAGTCCGGTGAGACCAGCTGGCTGCTCTACGAGTTTCCCGCGCCGGTAGCGATCCAGGCGGTCACCTACGTCCCCGGCGGCCCGGGCGATCCGATGCAGCAGTTCCGCGGCGAGACCGGCGACGGCCCGGTGCTCCAAAGCAGCACCGACGGCACGACCTTCACTGACATCGTCCGCATGCCGCTGGCTGGCGCCGCAGAGCACACACTCAGCTTCGCCCCGGTCACGGCCCGCTTCTTCCGGCTTGCATATCTAGAGAAGGCTCCGGCTGGAAACATGCAGGGCGATATCGATCTCAGCGAGTTCGGCGGTGGCGCTCCGAAGGGTCCACCGATGCATGGGGTCGCGGAGTTCTCGCTCCACACCGGCGCACGTATCCATCGCTTCGAGGAGAAGGCCGCCTTCGCCGCGCTGCCGGATCTCTACACGCTCGCAACGCCGGCCGTGGCGCCTGAGAATGCGATCGCCAAGTCGGACGTGATTGATCTGACGTCCAAGATGGCGAAGGACGGCACGCTGGACTGGACCCCGCCCGCCGGTCGATGGACGATCCTGCGGATGGGCTACTCGCTGACCGGAATCACCAATCATCCCGCACCGCCCGAGGCTACCGGCCCGGAGGTCGACAAGCTGAACCGTGCCGACGTCCAGGCCTATTTCAGCCACTATCTCGACAACTACAAGGACGCGACCGGCGGCAACATGGGAGCGGCCGGCAAGGGCAAGGGGC
>CAZZZQ010000800.1:0-1878 GCA_964658405.1 uncultured Sphingomonas sp. | reverse complement strand
CATTGACAGTCGCATTCTGGGTGAAGGCGCTGAGATCGCGCCCGACTGCCTGCGAATACGCTTGGATCAAATCGGAAGATGGGCGGCTTAGTACGCGACTGTTAAAATCATCCTGTCGCTGGAACGTCCTAAACTTGATTCTACCAAGCTGGTTTCCGCCAGGGAGGGCAATTTCCGTGTGACCGCTGCGGACAAAATTGGCCAACATTACCAAGACTAACGGAAGTTCGACCGGGACATCTAGCGCCCAGAGATCCACAAATACTCGGAGCGCGTCGATCGTTGAACGGACCTCCCGGGGTGTAAGTCCCCAATCAGTCAATAGCTCCCCGCACACCCATGCCGGCGAGGGCTCCTGGGGGGCTCCAGCCATCTGCACTTCCGGCATCGTCCAGCCTGACGGCAGGTTAATCTGCCCGAATTGATCTTCCGCGAATTCCGTTAGCGCCAACTTGCGGAGGCGGTATGTCCGGGTGAAGAAGCGCCGGAGGTAGGAATGACCGTCAAAGGTCGGCCCGTAGACAGCGGCCACGCTGTGCCGAAGCTGGTCGGCATTTAAGGCGATTACAAAGACGATGCCGGGAATGTCAAAGAGATGCTTCACCTCCTCAAGAACGGTGAGGGCGTAGTCCGGCCGGCAACGGTCGAGCTCATCGACGAAAATAAAGAGGGGCACGGACCGCTCTCCAGCACCCCCGCTTTCCAGAGAAAGCACGATCTGCCCAAGGGCATCTCGAAACTCTTTGCGGGAACGCCTGCGGGCCTGGTACTGGTCGATGAGGGCCTTACCAGAAGCATCGACAACGTCGCCAAGCCCCTCAGCCATCTTATCGGCGACGATCTCCGCGTCAGATTGTTTGTGCGCGTTCTTCGAAGCTCCAGCCATAGCGGCGTTAGCGGCTGCTCCAAATTCTTCACCAAGGTAGCGCTTGGCGAGCGCTGTCGCAGCTCCAACCGCGCCTTTCCCGATTAGGGGGAGCGCAGCTTTTGTGAGGTTGGCGAAGCGGTCCATCAACTGCCGCTTACGCTGGAAAGGAGCGACGATGTCTTGGATGGCAGACATTAGCGAAATAAGCGGCTCGCCTCCGGCGTCATCGACCCAGGCGTCTATGAATGCCACGTGGTGTCTAAGCTCGAGCTGTTTACGGAGACGAGTGAGGAACCACGTCTTTCCCGCGCCGTAGCCCGCATCGAGGCCCAGCACGAGCGACTGGGGGGGCGATGCCTCCGACTGGGCCCGCACTTCCGCCAACAGGAAGCGTTCTATGACATCGGCTTCCGCCCGCCGCTTCAGCCGGTCGTCTGCCCAGATCTCATTGAGCGCTTCAGTCCTCGCGTCTTCCAACGAGTGGTTGATCGGCGGTTCGGGCATGGCGTCATACTCGGACACGACCTGCCGCTCCCGCAAGTGGCGAGATCCGCACTCACCGCCGCGTCAGTGCCCGCCAGCTATAGACCGCGTTGACCGCCGTCTCGAGGTGATTGCGCCGTTCGGCATCGCCGCCGGCCGCGCCGACTTATCCCTGCGTCAACCGCCTGGCCGCCCACTGACCTTTGGGACGGCTGGGCACCTTGCGAGCTCAGGTTACGGGCAGCTCCGCCATGCCCGTCTCCAAGAGCATAGCTTTGGTCTCCAGCCAGTCGGCGGACTGCATCAGGTCATCATAAGGCGTAGCGGTGGCGCCCACCTCCGACGCCTCCTGTCGCGCGACCTGTGCGAGGAGCCTAAGCGTCTCAGCGCGCTGGATGGCGGCCATTCCGTGCATGTTCCTTAACCTGAGGCCGCCACGCGAGTTCCAGGAGGGCGGCGGACGCCTATCCGGCGCTAGTGGCTGCGGACACCGTCACCCATGGCCGCGCGAGCCTGACTGATCAGCT
>CAZZZQ010000799.1:0-1878 GCA_964658405.1 uncultured Sphingomonas sp. | reverse complement strand
AGAACCAGATCCTGGTCGAACTCCCGGGTATCGATAATCCCGCACAGGTCGAAGAGGTGATTCAGTCCACCGCGAAGCTGGCGATTCACGCTGTCGTCGGCGGGCCGTTTGCGACCGACCAGGAGGCGCTGCAGGCCAACGCCGGGATGCTGCCTCCGGATGCGATTTTGATGAAGGGCAATGCCACGGCGACTGCCCCGGAGCAGATCTGGCTGCTGAAGCGCGCCAGCGAGGTGGAGGGCACGGACTTCCGCGACGCGCAGCCTTCGCAGGATCAGAACGGCCGCCCCAACATTACCTTTACGCTGACGACCGAGGCGGGTGACCGCTTCTACAAGTACACCAGCGAGCACAGCAGTTCGAGTGCATCGCCCGGTTCGATGGCGATCGTGCTGGATAACAAGGTCCGCGAGGTTGCGAGCATCAACTCCGCGATCCGCGACCGTGGTGAGATCGAAGGCGGCTTCACCAAGCAGCAGGCCGATGATCTGAGCTTGATGCTCCGCACCGGCGCACTGCCGGCCTCCATCAGCTACCTGGAGACGCGGACAGTCGGACCAAGTCTGGGTGCAGCTTCGATTCGCCAGGGCGTCGTGGCTTCGGTGGTCGGCATGGTCGCGGTCATGCTGTTCATGCTGGTCTACTACAAAGGCGCCGGTATCAATGCGGATCTGGCGTTGCTGCTGAATCTTTTGATTCTGCTGGGCTTTATGGGCTTTAGTGGAGCAACGTTGACGCTGCCGGGAATTGCGGGCGTCATCCTGACGATTGGTATGGGCGTCGACTCCAACGTGCTGATCTTCGAGCGTATTCGCGAGGAGCTTCGCGCGGGTAAGACGGCGGCGTCGGCGGTGCAGCAGGGCTTTGCACACGCATGGGTCACCATCGTCGACACCCACGTTACGACCATCGTCTCAGCGGCAATCCTATTCCTGTTTGGAACGGGACCCGTGAAGGGCTTTGCCGTGACCCTGGTCTTCGGTCTGCTTGCGAACCTGTTTACTGCGGTATTTGTATCGCGTCTGATCTTCGACGCCATTCTGCAGAAGAAGGAGCGCGGCGCACCACTCTCGATTTAGGCGACCTGCCTGTTTGAGGTGTTGCAACGCGTTTGCATGTTTTCGGATTTGGATTTTTGAGAGATTGCGGGGCATTAGGCCTCCGCTGAGGGCGTAAGAGCGTGGAACTGTTCAAGAGCACTAACATCGACTGGCTGGGCAAGAAGTGGTATTTTCTCGGGTTTTCGCTGATCTTCTCAGTCGCTGGACTACTGAGCATGCTGTTCTGGCACCACATTCCGCTCGGCGTGGACTTCAAGTGTGGTACGCAGGTGCGCGTCTCGTTCGCTTCAACGCCAAACGAAGACCATGTGCGCCAGGCGATGGATCAGTCCGGAGTGCGCGACTTCCGCATCCAGCGCATCAGCGACCCCAGCGGCAACGCGGCCAATAAGGAGATCATCTCGCTGCCGCAGTCGACGGCGACCGATGCCGCCCACGACGCCGGTCGCGAGGCTGTGGAGCACGCTCTGACGGCAAATTACCACGACTCCGCTTTTACGATTGAACAGGTTGACATCGTCGGACCAACGGCCGGCAAAGCACTGCAGAAGCAGGCTATGCTTGCGACGCTCTATTCGCTTCTGGGTATGTTGATTTATCTATGGTTCCGGTTTGAGCTGATCTACGGCGTCGCTGCCGTGGTTGCAGTGTTCCACGACACGCTGATTACAGTAGGTGCCTTCAGCTTGACGAACCAGGAGATAACCCTTACTGTAATCGCAGCTATCCTGACATTGATTGGGTACTCGATGAACGACACCGTCGTCGTCTTCGACCGCATTCGCGAGAACCTTGCGCTATCGCGGCGGGAGAGCCT
>CAZZZQ010000798.1:0-1884 GCA_964658405.1 uncultured Sphingomonas sp. | reverse complement strand
GATACTAGCACGCGGCCATAAGGATACAAAGATTCACATCGTCTACAGATCTTCTGCGGATATGGCACTCACGCGAAGCGTCCAAAACTCCACGAAGTGGCGCCCGCCCGGCGTCAGGGCGCCTTTATTTCTGTCATCCTGAGCGCAGTCGAAGGACCCGCGGTTGCACTTTGGCCCCTAGACTCCCGTGTTCTCAATCGCCGGATCAAGGACCTCAGCCGTCTCCTGCAGATCCAGACACTCCTTGCGAATAGCTCGCAGCTCCGGCAGAATCTGCCCCAGCTTCACCGCTCCGGCATCCTTCGAGCCAAGCGCAAAGTAAGCGTCTCTGAAGAGCGGGTAAAGCCGGTCGTATCGCTTCACCTCGTCAGGTTGAGGTTCAAAGACCTTGAACGGCGGGCAAAGCTTATCCTGCGCCTCGTCAATCGATGCGAAGTCGCCCGCAGCAAGGAACGCGAAGATCACCGATCCCAGGCTCGTCACGTCACCGTCCGGAACCAGCACCGGCTTGTTCAGCGCGTTCGCGTAGATCTGGTTCAGCTTCGAATTGCGCTTCGGAATGCCGCCGCCGTTGATCACACGATTGATCGGCGCGCCGTTCTCCTCCATCCGGTCGAAGATGACGCGCGTATGCAGCGCCGTGCCCTCAACGGCTGCGAAGAGCTCATCCGCCGCGGTGTGGTGCAGGTTCCAGCCAAACGTAACGCCGCCCAGCTCCGGATTGACAAGGACCGTCCGGTCGCCGTTATCCCACGTCAGCCGCATCAGCCCCGTCTGCCCGGCCTTGTAGTCCTCGGTCGCCTTCGAAAGCTCCGCAACCGTGGTTCCGGCACGCTTCGCGATCGCAGCAAAGATATCGCCGACCGCTGACATGCCCGCCTCGATGCCGACCTCATTCGGATACACCGATCCCGGAACCACACCACAGACCCCCGGAACCAGCGTCTGCTGATCGCTCATCCCGATGATGCACGTTGACGTTCCGATCACATTGACCACATCGCCCAGCCGGATGTTCGCACCAATCGCATCCCAGTGCGCGTCGAAGGCTCCGGTCGGAATCGGAATCCCGGCCTCGAGCCCAAGCTTCTCCGCCCACGCCTCGCTCAGGTGACCGGCGAGCACATCCGAGGTCTGATACTTGCCCGAGATCTTCTCGCGAACACCGGCCAGCAGCGGGTCTACGCTGACCAGGAACTCCTCCGGCGGCAGGCCGCCCCAGCGCGGATTCCACATCCACTTGTGACCCATCGCGCAGATGCTGCGTGCGACCTGGCTCGGGTCGGTGACGCCGCACAGGGTTGCCGCGACCATGTCGCAGTGCTCCAGCGCCGTGACAAACTTCGGCCGCAGCGCAGGATTCTTTCGCAGCCAGTGCAGCAGCTTCGACCAGCCCCATTCGGAGGAGTAGACTCCGCCGCACCAGTCGATGCCTTCAAACTTCGTACGATGTGCCGCCTCGGTGATCTCGGCAGCCTCCCCGGCGGCCCGGTGATCGGCCCAGAGGTAGTACTCGCCGAGCGGGACCAGGCCCTCGCCGACCATGATGACGCTTGAGCCTGTCGTGTCCAGCGCGATCGACCGAATCTGCTTCCCGTCGATTCCGCTGACCTTGATCGCCTCGCGCATCGCACGGGTCAGTGCCGCCATCTGGTCCTCGTGGCTCTGGGTCGCGAGGTTCGGGTCGGAGGCGGAGCGGTGCAGCGGATACTCAGCCGTCGCCATGCCGAGCTTTCCGCGTTGCTGATCGAAGATGGAGATACGAACGCTCAGCGTTCCAAAGTCTGCGCCTGCAACAATGCTCACTGAAGTGCCCTCGGGGAAATCGTTTTCTCAACCGCACAAGGAGTGTACCGCAGCCCCGGTGAGCGATGTTCCACGAGA
>CAZZZQ010000797.1:0-1886 GCA_964658405.1 uncultured Sphingomonas sp. | reverse complement strand
CTCGCCGCCACGCGCTGCAAGTTCTGCGCGGAGCCTGTGCTCGCCTGATCCTTCGACCCTTTACAACCCTTCTCCTTCTGCCCGCCCTTCTTGCTGTTGCGCGGAGTTCGCCGCCGACCGATCAGACGATCTTCGGCTATCGCGACTCTGCGCAGCAGCTTCGATGGGACGCCGCCTTCATGGCCGTTCCGGACCCAAGGCTGGCCGGCGAACACCTTAAAATCCTCACCGCTGCTCCCCACTGGGCCAGTTCACCGGAGGACTATGCGACGGCGCTCTACGTAGCCGCGAAGTTCAAAGCCGCCGGTCTGCAGACAGAGATCGTTCCCTACCGCGTCCGCATGAACAAGCCGGTCAGCATCCTGATCGAGGCCTTCGATGCCGACGGCAAGAAGATCCTCTCCGGCCCGACGCCCGAGCATGTGGATCCCACGAAGGATGGCGGCGATCCCTTCCAGGACGACCCTCGCATCCTTCCTGCCTTCAATGGCTCGTCACCCTCCGGCGAGGTGACCGCAGAGGTCGTCTACGCCAACTACGGAACGCTCGCCGACTTCAAGAAGCTGGCAGAGCTCGGCATCAGCGTCCGGGACAAGATCGTGCTGGTCCGGTACGGCAATAACTTCCGCGGCGTGAAGGCCTACATCGCCCAGCGGTACGGTGCGAAAGGCGTTCTGATCTACTCGGACCCTGCCGACGACGGCTACTTCAAGGGCGATATCTATCCCAAGGGGCCGTACCGGCCTGACTCATCCGTCCAGCGCGGAGCCGTGCAGTTTTTGCCGATCTACCCGGGCGATCCCGAGACACCGGGGATTGCGTCCACGCTCGACCTGCCCGCCTCCCGCCGGCTGAGCCCGGAGAAGATGAAGTTTGCCCAGGCGGATCAGCCCGGCATCCCGGTCAATCCGCTCTCCTCGCAGGATGCCGAGCCGATCCTGAAGGCCCTCACCGGGGCTGAGTCGCCACGCGACTGGCAGGGAGCACTTCCCTTCACCTACCATCTCGGGCCGGGCAAGGTCACCGTACACATGAAGCTGGTGCAGGATAGCCAGCTTCGGACGATCTGGGACGTGATCGGCACGATCCCGGGGACCGACCCGAAGCCGGCGGTGATCGTGGCGGGAAATCATCGGGATGCCTGGGTCTACGGCGCGGTCGACCCGAACAGCGGAACCGCAGCCATGCTCGAGACGGTTCATGGGCTTGGGGCGCTGCTGAAGCAGGGCTGGAGGCCACACCGGACGATCGTCATGGCGAGCTGGGACGCGGAGGAGGAGGGCCTGATCGGTTCGACCGAGTGGGTCGAGCAGCATGGCGCGGAGCTGGGAAACGCGGTCGCTTACTTCAACACTGACATCGCCGTCGCCGGTCCGAGCTTCAACGCGGCGGCTGTTCCATCGCTAAAGCAGTTCATGCGCGAGGTCACGCGAGAGGTTCCAAGCCCGGCGGGCGGGACAGTCTACGACCAGTGGAAGGCCGACCAGGAAGAGCGACAGTCGCGGCGCGGGTCGCGGGTCACCGGCGGTGGAGATCCGACACAGGAGGTTCGCGTCGGAGACCTTGGCTCCGGCTCCGACTACACCCCGTTTCTGCAGCATGCCGGGGTTCCGTCGACCGATATCGGGTCGGAGGGACCGTACGGGGTCTACCACTCCGTCTTTGATAACTACAACTGGTTCATCAAGTTTGCCGATCCGACCTTCGTCTATGAGCAGCAGCAGGCACGCGTCTTCGGACTCGAGATCCTGCATATGGCCGATGCCGATGTGCTGCCCTACGACTACGACCTGTACGGTCAGCAGATCGTCAGCTATCTCGATACAGCGAGCGATCGCGCCGAGAAGGCGAAGCTCATCCTCGACTTCAGCGGCGCTGAGGCGGCC
>CAZZZQ010000796.1:0-1889 GCA_964658405.1 uncultured Sphingomonas sp. | reverse complement strand
CGCGCGGCTTGCCGTCATATCCGAGGATGGTGCTCTTCACGTATTGACTGTTGTCATCGGCGTCGCCAAACAGACTGGACCAGAGATCCATCTGATAGACGCCAGGGAAGGTCTTCTTCGTAAATTCAGGATAGTCGAGCATGGTGATCTCACCGTACTTCTTCTTCATCTGGGCAACGGTATCGCCCTCGCCGATGCTGCTGTGCGTCTTGAAGATGTAGCGGATGGGATAGCTATTGGACGCGATGCGTGCCACCTTCTCCTTATCGGTGAGGGGGCGAAAGGCGCTGGCATGGACGATGGACTCGGGCGTGACCGTTTGGGCGGTTGCGTTGGATGACCCGATCATCAGACCGGCTGCGAGGGTTCCGCCTGCGCCTTGTAGAAACTTCCGCCGATCCAGGCTGCTGTTGACTCCGCTCTCTGCACTCATGGGACGATCTCCTTAGGGTTATAGGTTGACTGGCTTGATGCGCATCTCATACGGCTTCGGGGTAGTGCCTTCTCCCTTGCTGCTGCTGAACTCAATCGACAGTGACGACTCTCGTGTCAGGAGTTCCTCGCTCGCCACAGGGCGCCGACCAGCGGGTCGACGACTCCGGCCTGCGTTTTGACCGTCGGAAATTCGCGGCGCACAGCGGCGATCAGCGCCTCACGCACCGGCAGAACCTTCTCCATAATGCTTCCGGCAAACGCGAGCGGCGCGATCCAATCCTGGCGTGGAGATGTCTGCTTGAGCCTGCGGAGCAGCAGCCGTACGAGGTAGGCCAGAGCTTCGCCTTCGCGCTGCAGCACTTCGGCGGCGACCTCGTCTCCGGACTGCGCAGCATGCAGTACCAACTCAGCCAGACGAGAGTAATCGGGAGGCGGATTATGATTTGCATGCTCGACGAGCAGGTCAAGCGAACCAAGGCTCCAAAGATCCATGGCATCCTGCAGCAAGCGGGTGGGGCGGCCTTCGTCTTTGGCGAGGAAGGCCGCCCTTAAACCTTCGTGGCCAATCCTGTGTCCCGAACCTTGATCCGACAGCGCAGGGCCCCACCCGCCGGCGGTGGTCAGGGTTCCGTCACAGTGACGGCCAGCGACATTCGACCCCGTACCGGCAAGCACCAGTACCCCGGATTGTCCCGGGAAAGCTGCGTCGAGTGCGATCTCAACATCGCCGAGCAGGAGTAACTTGCCGCCAACACGCGATGCCATGGCACCGCGTAACCAATCGGCCACAAGCGGCACGCTCTCACCCGCTGTGCCAATGCAGGTTTGCTGGATGGCGTGCATGGAGATGCCGCTAAGCGATGTGATTTGGGTGAGTGCAGAGTCGAGGTTGCGGGCCGCAGTCTCAGAGTCTGCGCGCATCCGCTTGATCGTCCCGGTACGAACTCGAACCAACTCGTGTAGATCGTCTGCGAGAACGTAGTCTGTCTTCGTTCCCCCGGCGTCTACCGCCAGAAAAAAACTCATACCTGCTCCGTGACTACACTGTCCCGTCTTACGTCCTGATCGACCCTAGGACATCGGAGATAAAGCTATTGCAAAAGCAGTGAGGTGAGACCGATAAAAGAAAAAGGGCGACTCATTTCGAGTCGCCCTGAGGTGCAAACTAGAACTTCAGTCGTGCTGCGAACTGAACCAGTCTCGGGTTGTAGGAGTTGGTGGTTGAGGTGACTTGGCCGTTCAGCGCATTACCCAGGGAAGCTGTCGGGTTAGCAAACTGCGCGGTATTCAGGACGTTGAAGGCCTCGGTGCGGAACTCCAGCTTGAGACGCTCATAAATGTCGAAGTTCTTGAAGAGCGACAAGTCTACGCGCTGGAGTCCAGGCCCGTAGAGCTGATTCCGACGCTGGTTCCCAAACGTGGCGAGTGGCTGGGCAACGAAGTCGGTCGTCTTG
>CAZZZQ010000795.1:0-1890 GCA_964658405.1 uncultured Sphingomonas sp. | reverse complement strand
GCCAGATCGAAAAGGCCCTCGTCTACCCGCTCTTCGTTAAGCCCGCCAACCTCGGCAGCTCCGTCGGAATCTCCAAGGTGCACGGTCGCGCCGAGCTCGCCCCCGCCATGAACCTCGCCGCCAGCTTCGACCGCAAGCTCGTCATCGAGCAAGGCGTCGGAGGCCCCGGCGTCAAACCCCGCGAGCTCGAAGTCGCCGTCCTCGGCAACGACACCCCCGAAGCCTCCGTCGTCGGCGAGATCGTCCCCGACCGCGAGTTCTACGACTACGACTCCAAGTACTCCTCCGCCAGCGCCTCCGAACCCGTCATCCCCGCCCACCTCACCGCAGCGCAGTCCAAACAGATCCGCGCCATGGCCATCGCCGCCTTCCAGGCCTGCGACTGCTCCGGCCTCGCCCGCGTCGACTTCCTCATGGAGCCCGCCAGCCCCGCAGGCAAAAAAGCACGCGGTAAAAAGCCAGCCATCTACCTCAACGAAATCAATACCATGCCCGGCTTCACCAGCATCTCCATGTACCCCAAACTCTGCGCCGCCACCGGCATCCCCTACAAAACCCTCATCGACCGCCTCATCCAACTAGCCATCGAGCGCCACAAAGAAAAACAGCAAACCCAGTTCACCCGCGTCTAAACAGAAATCGCTCAATCAGAAATTTAAAGATCCCGCGTGAAACCCAAGGAGGCAGCATGCAGACCCTCGGCAAGCCCGTCCCCTCGCCTCCGCCTCCGACGCGTTCGGTCGTCATGGCCCTGGCGCTGCATCTGGTGCTGCTCGCCGCCATCGTCCATCGCAGTGCGCCATGGGTCGCGCCCATCCGTCTTCCCGGAACCGAGCGCGGCAGCAACCTGATGCTCGCCTACCTCCCAGGCCGCGCACCTGCTCGCGCCATCGCCGCCACGCCCAAAACCCCACCCCAGCTTGCCGAAGCAAAATCACCTCTCCCGACACTCGCCGTCCCCAAAGATAAGAAGACCGAGTCCTCCCCCAACACCAACTCGCCCGTCTCCGAACAGCCTGACTCCGCAACCGGAGCAGACGCGCTCGGTTCCGGTAACGTCGACATCGCCCTGGTCAGCTTCTTCCCTACCCCCAAACCCGATCTTTCCACCCTCCCCCATGGCTCTCAGGGCGACGTCATCCTCGACGTCGTCATCGACGCTACCGGAAAGGTATCCGATCTCAAGCTCACCCGCGGCCTGGGCCACGGCATCGACGAGACCGTCATCGCCACCGTCCAGCAATGGACCTTCCGCCCCGCTACCCGCAACGGCCAACCCATAGCCAGCGAACAGGAGCTCCACTTCCACTACGAACGCGGCTGACACTACGGCCAGCCCAACACCGGCGAGCTAAGCGCTACAACACCCGCGAGTGCTCATACCCCGCCGCCGTCATCGCTGCCAGCAGCTCCGTCACCTGCTCTCGCCCACGCGTCTCCAGCGTAATGTCGATGGTCGTATTCCCCAGGTTCACCCCGTAGTACGCACGGTTGTACAACGTATCCACGATGTTCGCCCGATAGCTCGCCAGCAGTTGCGTCAGGTCCGCCAGGGCACCTGGCTTATCCAGCAGATGGATCCGCAGCCGGATCATACGGCCGTCCTGCACCAGGCCGCGTTCGATGATCCGGCTCAGCAGCGTCACATCGATATTGCCGCCGCACACCAGCACCGCCGTCTTCGAGCCCGGCGCAATCACCGTCGTCTTCTGCTGCAGCACCGCCGCCAGCGCCGTCGCGCCTGCTCCCTCGGCCAGCGTCTTCTCCCGCTCTAACAGCACCAGGATGGCCGACGCAATCTCATCCTCGTCCACCGTCACAATCTCATCGACGTACCGCTCCACCACAGGAAACGTCACCCCGCCCGCTCGCCGCACCGCGATACCATCG
>CAZZZQ010000794.1:0-1900 GCA_964658405.1 uncultured Sphingomonas sp. | reverse complement strand
GAACAGGATGAACAACATGGCCACCATGTAGAAGCGCACGGAGAAACGGCCGCGGGCGTCGCCGACGGGATCCATGCCGCACTCGTAGGCGCCGGCTTTGGTGCGTGAATTCTTGTGCTTGCCGAGGAGGAAGGAAGCCCCGACCATGCCACAGGCCATCCCCAGCGCGGCCAGAACTTGCAGGACCAGGGGGACGTAGTTCCAGATGTAGGGGTACGTTTGCATCGCCATCTTCGACTCTAAGATTGTGGGTGGCAAGTGTCAAGCAGTCGGCGACCGGTAACCGCCTGTATTTGGACGGTATCGCAGGTTGGAGCGCGGGCTTATCACAGGATACTGGTGTAGAGGGCGATGAGGCGGGTTCCAAAGAGGGAAGCGATGAGGCCTCCGGCGGCGAGAAAGCTTCCCAGGGGGAGTTCGGTGAGGCGATGGGCTTTGCCGCGGACCAGCAGGAGCAGCGCGTAGAGGGTGGCGGCGAAGACTCCGAGGAAGAGCGCCAGGATCGCCGGCCAGAATCCGAGGAAGGCGGCGATGAGGGCGAGCAGCTTGACGTCGCCCAGGCCGAGTCCTTCGCGGTGGCGGGTGAGCTGGTAGAGCCAGCGAATCAGCAGGAGGAGGGCTGCAACTCCGATGACGGAGGCGATGCGGCCCCAGACGAGGGCCTCGGTGCCGGTCATAAAGATATTGCCGTGAATCCCCATGCTGCCGGGGCTGCTCATGCGGAGCTGATGGGTGGTGTTGAGGATGACATCTCCCTCGTGCGGTCCGAGGAAGATGGCCTGGGTGCAGACGAGGAAGAGGCCGATGGCGATTCCGGTGAGGGTAAAGGCGTCGGGGAGGAGGTGGGTCTGCCAGTCCATGACGATCAGGCCAATAAGGAGGAAGCCGAGGATGGCAAGGCCGAACAGGCCGATAAGATAGATGGCGATCTCGCTGCCGGTGGGCAGGGCGAGGCCAGCGGCGCGGAGGGCGGTATCGAGATGAGTGGCGAACCAGGCCTCGCGGGCGAGGACGGCGAACCAGAGGGCGGTGGCGCACTCGACGGCAGGATAGCGCCAGGGGATAGGCTGTTGGCAGTCGCGGCAACGGCCACGGAGGACCAGCCAACTGAGGAGGGGGAGGTTGTCGAACCAGCGGATGGAGTGGCCGCAGCGGGGGCAGCGAGAGCGCGGGGTCACGATGGATTCATGCCGGGGGAGGCGGGCGATGCAGACGTTCAGGAAGCTGCCGAAGAGCAGTCCCAAGAGGAATCCGAGTGCTTCCAATGCGCCGAGCGAGGTCACTCTCGGAGTATACGGTGCGGGGAAGCGGCGGTTGAGATTGAGATTGCCCGGTCCATGAAAGTGTGTCAGAGTTTCGATATGGACAAGGAGAGCGTTATCGCTGTTCTGCGCGAGCATGCCGATGAGCTGCGGGCTGCGGGACTTGTCCATCTGCGAGTGTTTGGATCGGTTGCTCGGGGCGAAGCTTCGCTTGAGTCAGACGTTGACCTGATTGCGGAGTTCGAACCGACGCAACGCATTACGCTGGTCACGATGGGTGGTCTTGAGAGTCGACTCTCAGACCTGCTTGGCACGAAGGTGGATCTGACGGCGTCGGGTTGGATGCGGGTTCCGATTCGAAATCAGGCACTTCGGGAGGCAATTCTTGCCTTTTAGGGATACACGGATGCATCTGGGCGACATCCTTGCAAGCATAGACACGATCGATACTTTTCTCGGTGAGATGACGGTAAAAGATTACAGCGAGGATCTTAAGACGCGGTCGGCAGTCGAGCGGCAGATGCAAATCATTACTGAAGCGGCGATCCGGTTGGGCGACGAGGCGGAAGTGCTGTGTCCTGGCCTGGACTGGCGAGGGTATCGCGGTATGGGGAATTTTTTGCGGCACGAATATCATC
>CAZZZQ010000793.1:0-1903 GCA_964658405.1 uncultured Sphingomonas sp. | reverse complement strand
CCTTCAACCAGGGCGCTCCCCGCACCACGGAGTTCCAGCTCAAGTTGAACTTCTAACGCCAACAAGAAGAAGTGGGGAAAGGCGGAGAGCTTCGGCTCTCCGCCTTTCTTTGTTTTGTGAGCGTTGCAAAAAAGTAGTTTCCTAATTCAGACTGATGTGGTCTTATATGTAAATAAGACTGACTTAGTCCGAGTTGAAACATCTGCTTCCTGCGTCTCCGGGAGCGGCTCGGAATTTGAGCGGCTGAATGGAGAACGACAGCGTGAAGCGATCTAAAGTGCAGGATATTTTCGAGGACAAGAAGCGCAGCCGTACGAGCAGCAAAGGGTTTACAGGATCGCGCAGCTGGCTGGCGGTAGGGACGCTGGCGGCGGCCGCACTGGGCAGCACCACCCCGGCAATGGCGTTTGTGAGCAAGGATGGAACGGCCGGGCAGACGACCAGCCCGGAGGCTAATCTTCCGGTCAAGCGCTTCAGCATCGCGGCCGGCTCTCTGCAGGACGCACTCAAGGCGTATGAGAAGACGAGCGGCCTGGCCATCCGGCTGACGCTTCCTGCGAGCACGATCGATGGCTTCAACTCACCCGGCGTGACCGGCCTGATGCCGTCGGGTGAGGCGCTGGGTAAGCTGCTCGAAGGGACCGGACTCTCGTACAAGCTGGACGGAGCGACCACGCTGGTGGTTGGTCTGCGTGCGTCGGCTGATGTGTCGGTGACGGCCGAGTCGGCAATGCCGCTGACCCGCTTTACAGAGTCGCTGACCGAAACCCCCCAGTCGATCACCCTGGTTCCCCAGTTTGTCCTGCAGGAGCAGGCGATCTCGACGCTTCGGGATACGCTGCGCAACGTTCCGGGCATCAGCCTGGCGGCGGGCGAGGGGGGAGCGCAGGGCGACAACCTGACCATCCGCGGCTTTACGGCGCGCAACGACATCTTCCTCGACGGCATTCGCGACTTCGGCAGCTATTACCGCGACTCGTTCAACTACGAGCAGGTCGAGGTGCTGGAGGGTCCGGCCGGAATCGAGTTCGGACGTGGATCGACCGGCGGCGTCATCAACCAGGAGAGCAAGACTCCTGTGGACCGCAAGTTCATCTCCGGAGCCCTGCTGCTCGGGACCGATCTGACCCGGAGAATCACGGCGGACGTAAACCAGCCGCTGGGCAAGCTGCCGAATGGTGGCGGTGTCGCGTTCCGCTTGAACGTGATGGGCAACATGGGGAACGTAGCGAGCCGTGACGTGGTTGAGAATCGCCGCTTTGGCGTGGCTCCCTCGCTCAGCTTCGGCATGGGAACGCCGACACGGGCGACGATCACCTATGTGCACCAGGGTGAGAACGACATTCCGGACTACGGTATCCCCTGGCTGCTGAACAAGCCCGCGCCGTCTGTGCGAAGTGCCTACTATGGCTTCCAGCACGGCAACTTCCTGAACACGCACGACGACATTGTGACGCTGAAGATGGCACACGATGTGAATGAGCATGTCAGCCTGCGCAGCATTACGCGCTTCGCAAACTATCCGCGCAACGCGGTCATTACGGAGCCGCAGGTCTGCTCGAACGGTGCGATCTCGGCCACGACCGGCCAGCTGCTGGCGCCGACCTCTTCGCTCAACTCGGCATTGCTCTGCCAGTACAACAACGGGACGGCTACGAATCCTGCGTTGATCATGGTGAACCGGAACCAGATCGCGGTGAAGAGCACCGAGAGCGACCTCTGGCAGCAGGATGAGGCGATCCTCCACTTCAAGGCCGTCGGGATCAAGCAGTCGATGGTCATCGGGGCAGAAGGCGGGCGCGAGATGTCGAACCCGACCCGGTATCTGTACACCGGCGTTCCGGCGGCGACGCTCCTGAATCCGAAAGACGCCCGCTGCAGAACCAGGATCTATCTTAGCGTC
>CAZZZQ010000792.1:800-1909 GCA_964658405.1 uncultured Sphingomonas sp. | reverse complement strand
GCAACGGCAAAGGCCTGCTGCTCGCCTACGAGAAGACCGGCTATGATGCCGCCACTCCGGGCCGCCTGCCCGACCTGCTGGATGTCTGGTCGGTACGCCGCTTGAAGGAAGCGGGGGCAGACTGCATCAAGATTCTGCTGTACTACACCCCGTTTGAGAAATCTTCGATCAACGATCTGAAGCAGGCCTGGATCGAGCGGATCGGCGACGAGTGCATGTACCACGACATTCCCTTCTTCCTGGAGTTTGTCGGTTACGACGCCGAGGGTGGCGATGAGAAGTCGTTGAGCTATGCGCTGAAGAAGCCCTCGATCGTCTCGGGCGCGATGGCGGAGTTTGGCAAGGCCCGCTACAACGTCGATGTGTTGAAGGTCGAGGTCCCGATCGTGATGGAGTTCGTCGAAGGCACCAAGGCGTTCAAGGGCGAGAAGGCTTACACCCGCGCCGAGGCGCTGCAGCACTTCCGCGATGCCGAAAGCATGACGCACAAGCCGTTCATCTATCTGTCTGCGGGCGTCTCCAACCCGGTCTTTATCGAGACGCTGGAACTCGCCGGCGAGTCCGGCACCAAGTACAACGGCGTACTCTGCGGTCGCGCGACATGGAAGGATGGTATCTCCATCTACGCCAAGCAGGGTGCGGATGCGTTTGAGCAATGGCTGAATACCACCGGCGTAGAGAACATCACCAACGTGAATAATGCGCTGAAGACGGCAAGTTCATGGCACTCCAAGGTCGGGCTCTAGTTTTTTCGCTGCAAAAAAGTGCCGACCCTCGCGGGTCGGCATTTTTTTGTGTGGAGCAACGATGGGATGAGCGCGGGCCGAACTACTTCAAGCCGGTGCGCGAGAAGGTGATGCTTAGATCGAGCAGGCCCGACTCCGGTTCCTGCGATACGTTGTAGCGGGCAGAGAGCTTACCGAGGGTCTGCAGCGCAGTGTTGTTCAGCAGAAACGACTTTACATATCCTGCGTTGTATACGTCGCCCGGATGCAGCTTCCAGGCGGAGTCGAACTCCTTACGCTGCTCCGGGGTGAGCCCGTTCACCTTCAGATCGCGCAGTTTGTATTGCGGCCCACCGCTCGCGGTGATGGTGTAGGAGACCTGGT
>CAZZZQ010000792.1:0-790 GCA_964658405.1 uncultured Sphingomonas sp. | reverse complement strand
GGTGGGTGGCGGGGTCGAGCACAGGGTCAGTATGCAAGACCACGTCGACGTAACCTTTGTTGCGATAAGCGGAGTCAAGGTTTTCGAGCGAGTCATTCAGCGCCTGCTGCGAGGCAATATCCCCGGGGTGGAGCTTAGCGACCGCATAGAAAGATTCTGCGCTCATCTCGGGCGACCCTGCCCAGAGCAGCCTGGAGACGTGGTAGGGCTCCCCGGTCTGCAGCGTTGCGGCAACATCCACCTCCACCTTCGCAGGCGTGGAAGAGACGAGGGTGATGCGCTTGTGGGTGAGGGCTGCGTCCTGATATCCGGCGTTACGGTAGTCGGCCAGGATGCGATCTTCGAATCCGCCTGCGAGGCCGTCGTTATAAGGCGCTCCGATCAGGCTGCGCTGCACGGCACCGGTCGCGGCGCTGAAGCTGGCAGGGACGGCAGTGAGGTCGAACCCATGCAAGCGCACGTCGGGCGACTGCACATGGTACTCGGCCATGCGGAATTCCTGCCCGGGCCGCGGGGCTACTAATTGTGAGCCCACCCTGGCATCGATTCCCCTGGCCTGCAGCATCTGTTGCAAAGCCTGCTGGACGGCGTCCTGCACGGTGCCGCCTTCAGGTACAAAACCGTTGAAGAGGGGCACACGCTGCTGCAGTTCACTTACCAGCTCATCGTGCGAGAACCACACGAAGTTATCGAAGCTGGCGCGCATCATGTGAATCGGCTCAGCCGGGGTGACTTTGAAGATAACGCTGATCGACTTCATCGGGCCATCGAGCGTCGCGCTGACGTCTCC
>CAZZZQ010000791.1:0-1914 GCA_964658405.1 uncultured Sphingomonas sp. | reverse complement strand
GTTCAGCCCTTCAAAGATCAGCTTCTCGCCGCCGTTCGGCATCGGATACACCTTCTTCAGCCCGGACACCTCCAGCACCGTGCGGCCGCTGGCCGGCGGCTGCGGAATGCTGAAGTGGATGGTCGCCTCCTCATCCGGAATCTCGATCCGCTCGATCTTCTCCAGCTCCTTGATGCGGCTCTGCACCTGCTTCGCCTTGGTCGCCTGTGCGCGAAAGCGATTGATAAACGCCTCCAGCGCCTCCACCCGGTCCTTCTGGTTTTTGTAGGCGTTCATCAACTGAGTCCGTCGCTCTTCCTTCTGCGTCACGTACTTCTCGTAGTTGCCGTGGTACGTGTGCATCCGCTTGTTCCACAGCTCCACTGTCTTGTTCACCGTCACATCCAGAAAGTAACGGTCGTGCGAGATCAGAATGAACGCGTTCGGATAGTCATGCAGGTAGTTCTCCAGCCAGTTGCGCGACTCCAGATCCAGGTGGTTGGTCGGCTCATCCAGCAGCAGCAGCGAGGGCTTCTGCAGCAGCAGCTTACCCAGCGCGATCCGCATCTGCCAGCCGCCGGAAAACTCCTCCGTCTGCCGGCCCCAGTCTTCCTTGCTGAAGCCCAGCCCGCCCAGCACCGCGCCCACCTGCGCGTCCAGCGTGTAGATGTCATGCACATGCAACTGGTCCGCAATGTCCGAGTAGCGGTCCGCCGCCACCTGGTACTCCTTGCTCTTTGGATCGGCCTCGGACAGCGTCGTCGTCAGCACCTCCGCCTCGGCCTCCATGGCATGCAGATGATCGAAGACGCTGAGACACTCCTCAAATACGGTCCGGCCGCGCAGCGCCAGGCCATCCTGCGGAAGGTAGCCTAGCGTCATACCCTTAACACGGGTCAGCTCGCCGTAGTCCAACTGCTCTACCCCGGCCAGCACCTTCAGCAGCGTCGATTTTCCCGTGCCGTTGCCGCCCACCAGGCCGGTGCGTTCATCGGGGGTAATCAACCAGTTCGCGTCTTCAAACAACAGTTTTTGGCCGAATCGTTTTCCGGCAGAGGAGAGTTGGAGCATCCCCCCATTCTCGCATCCGCTTACTCCACCCCGCCAGAGCCCGGCATCCGAACCAGAAACGCAGCCCAGAGCGAGCAATGGCGCACGCAGAACATCCGGCAAGTGCCTTATTTTCAATATAAATCTTGCAGCTAACCCAACGAATCGGCTCGGAGTTGCTGCTAATAGAATTCAGAAACAGGCAAAGCTCTTATAAGCTAGAGGGTCATATGTCTAAACGAATTCTGATCGTGTCACACGATGTAACGCTCCGCCAGACGCGATCGCTGCTTCTGGAACGAGCGGGGTACTGCGTCTCGACCGCCGAAGGCGCCGCAATGGCCCTCCAGATGCTCGAGACGGACGCCTTTGACCTGATCGTCATGGGACGTGACTCCCTGGGAGATAAAAAGGGCGCCACCCAGATCATCCGCGAGCGCTACGCCGACCTGCCGATCCTCAAAATCGTCGAGGTCTCCGAAGAGGGCAACCGTTTCGCCTCCCGCATCACCAACCGCGTGCCGGAGAACATCCTGACCGCGCTGCGTGAGATGATGCCCCCGCGAATGGTCGCAGCCGTATAGCGCGGCTGGCCGAAGGCATTGGACGCGGCCAGCCATCCTCCCGGCCTCTACCCGGATCCTCGCCTCCAGGTCGGCACCCCTCCCAAGACAACGCCCCGCCGCTCTGTTACCGTCAAGGCAGTGACTTTGATGCCGGGACAGCCCCAACTCTTCCCCAACCAGGACCTCCCTCGACAGGACTCCGCTGACTTGCGTACCGACCCGCGCACCACGCCCCCGCGAGACTCCTATCTCGCCCCGGGTCAACCCGATACCCCGCCTTCCCCCCAGCTGGAATCCCAGCCTGGGTCCAACCCTCAGG
>CAZZZQ010000790.1:0-1917 GCA_964658405.1 uncultured Sphingomonas sp. | reverse complement strand
ACGATGAGGGCACCCGCTGCTGCCAGTGCGAGTTCAAGTGGCTCAGGAGGCAATGGCCTGTGAACCTTTTGCCACGCCGTCCAAAGAGTGGCAACGCCTGGGACAAGTAAAAAGATGGCGAGGAGCATACCTAATTGAGCACGTCTCTTTGCACTCCATCCAAGGGCAACGGCTATAAGAACATTGACCGAAGCATCCTCCAGAAAATCAACGCTGTCGGCGAAGAGAGAAACCGAACCGATGAGGCGGCCAACCGTGAACTCTACGCCAAAGTATGCGAGGTTCAGCAAAGCGACCAGAATCACTACTTTGCGGAGAGTTGCATTCATCTTTCGACGCTACCATGAGGGCTGGATGAGACTTCACGAACTAGCCTCGTCAGTCTTTAGGGCGTCGTGGGTCTTACTCAGATGGGTGAGCAGGTCCAGGAAATGCCTCGATTCGGAGGGTCATATGTGTGGACGCTATGTTCGACGGGCGACGAACAAAGCGATAGCCGACTGGTTCGGTGTCGATTCCGAACACCTGCCGGAGTTTGGGCCGAGTTTCAATATCGCGCCGCAGACGTTTCAGCCTGTCGTGCGACTCTCGCCGGAATCAGGCGAGAGGGAGATTATCCTGATGCGGTGGGGACTCGTGCCCTTCTGGGCGCGGGATGCGCGAGACGGAGTGAAGCGCATCAATGCTCGCGCAGAGAGCATTGTCACCACCGCATCTTTCCGCGAAGCGATCAAGAAGCGCCGATGCTTGGTCCCTGCCGATGCGTTCTATGAATGGCAGAAGATAGGGGCGAAGACCAAGCAAGCGTTCGCCATCGGGATGCTCGATGGAAGTCAGTACGGCTTTGCTGGCCTCTGGGAGAGTTGGAAAGAAGAGAACGGAACCCTGCTGGAGACGTTCACCATCATCACGACAGACCCGAACGAAGTCATGGAACCGCTACATGACAGAATGCCGGTGATTATCGAGCCGAAGGATTACGACCGCTGGCTCCAGCCGGCGGAGGCTCAGGCTCTCCCGCTCGATCTGCTCAGGCCTTTCCCTGCCGAGAAGATGCGGGCATGGAAGGCTAACTCGCGTGTCGGCAATGTGCTGAATGACGAGGAAGGTTTGCTGGTCTGTGACGATGCGCCTGCCCTCTGGGGATAGCGCAAAGCCAGCCGTTAAGCCGTCGCTGTGATGCGGACATGCTTGTGCCGTAACCCGGCGTACTTGATCGCCATGCCAAGCAATTTGTATTCGTCGTCCTGGTAGTCGGCGGCGAAGGCACCCTGATCCAAGATAACTTCGTCTACCTCGGCATTACAGGCATCCACGAATCCGGGCAAGCTCGTTTGCACCGAATGAGTAAGGCTGGCTTCACGCTCTGTCCGCTGCTGGCTGGTCATAGACAAGTTCTACCACGATGCTCCTGCGGAGTATGAGAAAACGCGCGGGGCTTGGGAGCAAACCCCGCGCGGTCGTACCTATGCAGCCTTCTTCGCTTTGACCGCTGGTTTGACCTCGATCTTCTGAGGCGGCTTTGCTTTGTCCCTTGCCGTAAACTCCTGCTTCACCTTGAGGGCGATGGCATCGGTGTTCACGTTGTACGTCTGGGCTGCGGCCTTGAGCACCTTGCCACCGTCCGACTGCGACCGTGCGGCAAGCAAGATCACAATCTCAATCGTCAATCGGTTTACTTCTCCCTCGTCGGCTTTGCGAATGAAGGCCGTGAGTAGCTTGCCAACGGACTGACCCTCGCTGGGACGGATGCCGCGATTCCGTGCGACCATCACCAACCTAACTTCGTCCAGCAAGGGCAAAAGGTTCTCCGCCATAAAGAGCAGGTCACGCTTCATCAAGCGAACGGGGACGGACGCAACGATGGTTTGTAGTACCCGTAATCCCGTTGCTTTCGCGAGTGCTTCCTCGCGGCGT
>CAZZZQ010000789.1:0-1918 GCA_964658405.1 uncultured Sphingomonas sp. | reverse complement strand
CGCGAATATGTTGTGAGCCTGCGTGGGATCGAGATTGCGCGCTGGCAGACCGAACAGAACTTCCTGTTGGCTGTAAACGCCGACCCCAAGGCGCGGGTGATCGCGGGCATCGAGACACGAGAGCCTGCTTTTGGCGTGGCTGCACGCTGGATCCAGCCGGGGCTCGAAGAGTCGGCACTGGCAGCGGGCTACTCCGTGGTCGACCAGACGACGGTGATCGGAACTCATCTTGGCGAACTCATCCGTCGCCACGCGCACGAGCTGCTGGGCCGGCAGGAGGTCAAGCGTCTGCTCGACAGTATGAGTGAGAGTTATCCGAAGCTGGTCGAGGAGCTGGTGCCGAAGCTGATGTCGCTTGGCGAGGTCCAGAGGGTCCTGCAACAGCTCCTCCGTGAGCAGGTCTCGATCCGCGATCTCGGCAGCATCCTCGAGATTCTGGTTGAGGCGGCCCAACAGTCGAAGGGGATCGTGCACCTGGTCGAGAGCGTCCGTCAATCGCTCGGGCGCGGTCTGATCCATCCTTTACTCGACGCGGACGGAGGTTTGCGCGTCCTGATGATCGACCAGGCCTTGGAATCTGAGTTGATCAGCACCTTCGACCCAAGTGGAGCGGCCCTGCTGCTCGGGGACGGCGCCCGCCCGCCCGGTAATCCGTCCGAGTATCTTCGCCGGCTGCTCGATTCTGTGAAACGCCTAACCGAGTCCACCTCCAGCACGGCCCTGCCCGTGCTCTTATGCCCAAGCCCAGCCCGCTATCATGTGCGGCGCTGGTTAGAGCCTTTCTTGCCAAAGATCACTGTGCTCGCTCCTCCGGAGATTCCGCCAGAGATTCGTGTACGCAGTATGGGTACGGTCGGCGCATAGAAGGCTGTTGTAGAGATGTGGGGTAGTCATGACGAAGATTGCACGAGAGGATAGCGACGAGATGAGCATGGGAAATGCGCTTTCGATGGGCCTACTAAGCGGGACGGAGATGCGTAGCCATTCGCTGGAGAGCCAAGGCGGTATGGAGTCTGAGCTGGCGCGACTTCCAACGCTCCTGGATCAGCAGGGGGACGCCTGCAGTGAAGGTGAGCAGGAGGTGGATCGCGAGCGGCTTCTATTGGAACATCTCCCTACAGTCCGATACCTCGCACGTCGCATCCATGAGCGCCTGCCCCAGCACGTCGACCTGGATGATCTGGTCTCGGCTGGCGTCGTCGGCCTCATCGATGCGTTTTCGAAGTTCGACCACGGCAAAAAGGTCCAATTCAAGAGCTATGCCCAGTTCCGTATTCGTGGAGCGATTCTCGACTCGCTGCGAACGCTCGATTGGAGTCCTCGTGAGCTGCGTCGTAAAGGCCGTGCTGTCGAAGAGGCGGTTCGCTCTGCAACGCATCGCCTGGGGCGCGCGGCCTCAGAGCAGGAGGTCGCCGACACGATGGAGGTTACGCTGCTTGAGTATCAGCAGCTTCTCGGCGAGTTGAAGGGCCTTGAGATCGGGAGCCTTCATACGGAGCGTACAGAGGATTCGGGGGATGAAGAGCTGGCCTATATTCCGGGAGCGCCGGAGGACGACCCGCTCTTTCGCTGCCTCAAAGGTGAGATGAAGCAGCGGCTCGCAGATGCCATCGACGAGCTCCCGGAAAAGGAGCGCCTTGTGCTGACGCTCTACTACTTCGAGGAGTTGACCATGAAGGAGATCGGTCTGACCCTCGGCGTGGTTGAATCGCGTGTGTCCCAGATCCACTCCTCCGCGGTGGTTCGATTGCGCGTCTCCCTGGCGGCCTTGAAGACGGGCGCTGGTTCGGCCACGAAGCCGGTGGCAAGTGCAAAGAAACAAAGTGTTCGCCGAAAACGAGTGGCTTAGAGCCAACTGCAGTGTGACTGTGCACGACGGCCTCGAAGAGGTCGAACTCTAGATGGAGATAAAGATCAG
>CAZZZQ010000788.1:0-1922 GCA_964658405.1 uncultured Sphingomonas sp. | reverse complement strand
GAAGACCGCCTCCGTCAGGAACTGCATGCGAATCTCCAGGCTGGTCGCTCCCATGGCCTTGCGGATGCCGATCTCGCGGATGCGCGCTGAGACGTTCGCGAGCATGGAGTTCATGATTCCAACGCCTGAGACGATCAACGTCACGAAGGCAGCCAGCGCCAGAACGATCGTCAGCATATTCGCAATCTTCGCGATATCCGTCAGGACCTCTGACATATTGAAAGCGGTATAAACGGAGTTCGGGCGATGATTCCGCTTGATGACGGCAAGAATCTCCTTCGAGGCAGGAATGACAGACTTGGCATCCTTGACTGAGAAGAAGATCTCCTTGACCGTGTCGGTTCCGGTAAAGTAGCGGGCGACCGGGTAGGGAATCAGGATCGTCTGGTCGCTCACCTCGGACTGGCCAAAGGTATCGATCCTCATCTTGAAGACGCCGATGATCGTGAATGGAATCCCCTTGACGGAGATCGTGTTATCGATGGCCGCAGAATCAGACCCATAAAGCAGTCGCGCGAACGGCTCCACGATGACGGCAACCTTGGTGTGAGCAAGCGCGTCCTGATCGTCAAAGAAGCGGCCGGCCACAACCTTTAGGTTGCGAATATCCCGGTACTGCGGGGAGACGCCCAGCAGCATCGTCTCCTTCGTGATCCCGCCGCCGATCGAGATGCTGTCGTTGAACTGCAGCATCGGGGACGCGTAGATGACGCCCGGAACCTGCTCAACGACGTCCGTCAGGTCGGCACGGGTCATAAAGTCCGGGCTGCTGGTGTTGTCCGGCCCCACCACGCTGCCGCCGTTGTACTGCATCTCGACCATGTTGGTAGCGATGCTCGAGATCAGGTCGATCGCGTACTCGCGACCCGTCAGGCCAAGCGTCGTCACCAGGATGATCGAGGCCGAGCCGATGACCATGCCGATCATGGTGAGCAGGAAGCGCACCTTGCTGGCACGGAAGCTGTCGATCGCCAACTGCACGACCTCACTGAAGACCATGGTCGTCCGAGCGCTCGCCAGGGTGCGGTCGAACGAGCTCTTGGAGGTGACGGGCTTCGGAGTCTGGAGGACGGTGTTAGGCATCGGTAAAAGTTAGACGCTTTTAAGTATCGCAGCGGTGCGGGTTTCCTGCGACGGAGATCCTCCTGGCCACCGTGGCTTAGAGGATTCTGTCCCAGAGGCGAAGTTCCGCCTCCTGCGGCTGCTGCTCCATCCGGCTCTGCTGGTCAAGCAGCATGGTCGGGCGTGTCCCGCTCTTGTACTCGGTCCATGCCGGCAGCCCCGGGGCTGAGGGTGCTTCGCCGCGAATAAACGCAGTCCAGGCGCGATGAACCGTAGTTGCCAGCGCGGCCTCCGCCTCGGGATCTCCGGACTGGGCATGAGGCTTATCCCAGACCAGGCCGACGTCGAGCGAGTGATAGGCGTACCCCTTCAGACGGCCGGCGGTCTCGGCAAAGTCCAGTCGATACATCCATGCGCTCCCACCGCCCTTCAGGTGCGCATCGGCGACACGGATCGACGGCACCCAGTACTCCTCGGCCGTCACGGCGCGGATCCGTATTTGCTCCGGAGTCAGATCAGGATCGATCTGCTTGTACCTCTCGAAGACAGCGTCGAAGCGCGAGAGCGACAGGTTGCCGAGATCAGCGGCGGTCGGATCGTGAGCCGGATGCGGTCCGATGAAGAGCGCCGACTCATCCTTATTGGTCCCGATCAGGAGCCGCTTGCCCCGGGTCGATCCTGCAGCAATCGTCTCGACCGGCAGCCGCGGGATCAGGGTGCCATCGATCTCCGCACGCAGTGGAAAGTGCTGCGGCCACTGGTCGAGGAAGGTCTTCTGGCTGGCAATCAGCAGATCCGGCGCAGCGGTCAGCAGCGACGCATTGGTGTTGCCGGGGATGGAGCGCCACGTGTTGCCATAG
>CAZZZQ010000787.1:1016-1931 GCA_964658405.1 uncultured Sphingomonas sp. | reverse complement strand
CCCACAGACTCGGCTCCGCACTGGGTGTGGCAGCCCGGCCCCTGGCTGCTGGTCGATCGCACCACCGGACACATCACTGCGCTCCATCTCCCCGCCTTCGATCCAGCCGTCTCCGATGCGGTCGGGTTTCGCGACTACGCCGCTTACTGTGGCATCGCTGCAACGGCGAAAGGTGGCCTGGTCGCAGTGGTCGCCCAGATCGGCGCGCGTCGTGCCGTCGTGCAGCGTCCCGTAGGCCCCTGGCCGCAGGCCAATCACTTCATCCCCGTGTGCCAGCCGGCAGCCTGGCAGCGTCTGCCTGTACGCGTAACCCTGCGGCCGACCGGAGCCCAGCCGCTCACCTTCGATGTGGTTGGCTCTGCCTCGCTCATTGAAGAAGGTGAGAGCAACACAGACGAGCAGTAAGCCTGCGGCAGCCCCGCTTGAATTGATGTCCCCTTCTAAAGTGTCTTTCTGCTGCGCCGATAACGGCAAAAGACCTTACCTGGAGACCGCTTATGCATCTGCCTGTCAAACCGCATCCGCTTACCCGCGCCATCCCTTATGTCAGTATCGTGCTGCTGGCTCTACTGTGCGGGCGCCCCCTGCACGCATCGGATCACGCTGCCGACTCCGATACCCGCAGAATCATCACCAAAATTACGCCGCCGTTCCCCGAACTGGCGAGGCGGATGCACGTCTCCGGCACGGTGCACCTCGATGCCACCGTAAGCGCCGACGGACACGTTGAAAAAGCCAAGGCAGTCTCCGGTCCGCCCCTGCTCTGCGGTCCGGCACAGGACGCGGTCATGCGGTGGAAGTTTGCACCGGCAGCCGGCGAGACGACCGTCTCGGTCCAGATCAACTTCTCCGACGGAGAGCGCTAGCCGCGGCCACCCGCTCCCTGGGTGCACGGTCGATGGACTTCACGCCCAC
>CAZZZQ010000787.1:0-1006 GCA_964658405.1 uncultured Sphingomonas sp. | reverse complement strand
GCAACCTCTTTCTCACTTCAACCCGAGAGCTGAAATCCCCTATGACACAAATGACGATCAGCAGAAAATTCATCGTAGCGTGTGGCGCCTTGCTGGTGGCTTCGCTCCTTCAAACGACGTTGGCGCTCTCCGGCTTCAACGCCGTAAGAAAAGGCATCCAGTCCATGGTTCATACCACCGTGCCGGGGATCGTCTCGTCGTCCACGATCCTTCAGGATCTGTACGTCCTGCGCGGCAACTACCTCCGTCACATGCTCTCGACGGATATCGCCGATATGAGCCGGCTGGAAGAGTCCGACGATGCCTCGCTGCGTCAGCTTCGGGAAGACATGCGCCTCTACGAAAGCTCCATCACCCAGGACGTCGATCGGAGAAACTTCGAGGCCGTAAAGCCTGAGGTCGAAGCCATGCTGCAGATCTGGAACCAGTCCATTCTTCCCGTCAGTCGTGAAGGCCGCTCTGCCGACGCATACACTCTCTATCTGGAAAAGATGCTGCCCGTAATGAACACGGTCGACGCACGCCTGAACGCCATCGCGCTGTGGAATAAGCAGGGTCAGGCAGCGACCAGCACTGCAATCATTGCCAGCTCCAATCGCGCCTGGAATCTTACGATTTACATCACCTTGTTCGCCCTGTGCGGAGGCACTGCCATTACCTGGTCCATGGTTCGCGGCATCAACCGGATGTTGCTGCGCGCCGTAACGCAGCTCTCCAGCGGCGCGGAAAGAATCGCCACCGCTGCAAGCCAGGTTGCCTCTTCCAGTCAAACCCTCGCGCTGGGTTCTTCGCGGCAGGCGGCCTCGATTGAAGAGACCTCCGCCTCGGCGTCCGAGGTCAACTCCATCGCGGTCCGGGCGACGGACAACTCGCGCTCCACCGCTGAACTCGTCACCCAGTCGCAGCACAAGTTCTCGCTCACCAACCAGTCGCTGGAGCAGATGCTGGTTGCCATGGACGGCATCGCCAGCTCGGCCACCTCGGTGTTGCTGGGCTATCTGGCCGG
>CAZZZQ010000786.1:0-1938 GCA_964658405.1 uncultured Sphingomonas sp. | reverse complement strand
GACCTTGAAGTCGTTGGACATGCCGATGGAGAGCTGGGTGAGGGTGGGATGAACGCGCTGCTGCTGGTCGCGGAGGCGGCGGAGGTGCTGGAAGTAAGGGCGCGCCGTCTCGGGCTCTTCCGACCAGGGGGGGACAGTCATCAGGCCGGTAAGGATGAGGTTTTCGAGCGGGGCGATGGCCTGGAGGAGAGCGGGAAGCTCCTCGGGCGCGACGCCGTGTTTGGACTTTTCGTGCGAGAGCTTGACCTCAATGTAGATGGGGAGCTTTTTCTGGAGCGCGGCGGCAGCGGAGTTGAGGCGCTGGGCGATCTTGAGCGAGTCAACGGTGTCGATGGCGTCGAAGAGCTCGGCGGCACGGGTGGTTTTGTTGGACTGCAAGGGCCCGATGAGATGAAACTCCGCGCTGTCCTGCCCAGAGTCCTGCACGGAGTCCTGCGCGGACGGCGGATCGCTTTGCTTGGCTGGGGTTAGGGAGGAGAGGTGGGCGATGTGGGGGAATTTTTCGGCGAACTCTTGGACGCGGTTTTCGCCGAAGAGGCGCTGGCCGGCGGCGTAGGCCTCGAGGATGACGTCGAAGGGGTGCACCTTGCTGACGGCCATGAGAGCTACGTCCGACTCGGGCCGGTTGGCGCGGCGACAGGCAGCAGCGATCTGCTGATGGAGGTGGGCCAGATTGTCGGCGATGGACATGTGTTTTCTTATCTTACGGGGTGCGCTTGCAGGGGAAAGCGAGTCGCGTGGATTGGCGTTGGACGGACGGTAAAAGCGGAGTATATTTGCAGTCATTCTTTGCAGCGGTGTGGGCTGCGGTTGCTGCAGAGAGACCCAGGGGCCCGTCGGAATTGCGTTGCTTCGCAGACTTTTTCGAGATTGAGGTGAACCCACGATGGACGATCCAAGCGTATTTTCCTCCGCTGTACCTCCGCCTGCACCTCCACCCGCTGCTGCACCGCCTTTGGCTGCGGGTGGGCTGGCAGAAAACGTTGCGGGCGCGCTGGCGTATATCACGATTATTCCGGCGATCCTGTTTCTGGTGCTGGAGCCTTACAACCGCAACAGCTTTATCCGCTTCAACGCGTTCCAGTGTTTGGCGCTGGCGGTGTGCGGCGTGGTGCTGTCGTTCTTTACGGCGATTCCGCTGCTGGGCTGGGTGATCGGTCCGCTGCTGGGACTGGTGCTGTTCTGCGTGTGGGTGCTGTGCGTGATCAAGGCGTACCAGGGCGTACGGTTCAAGCTGCCGCTGATCGGAGATTTTGTGGAGAACCTGGCCAGGCAGTAGGGCTGGAGCTGAGGCTCCGTCAGGGTTGCGGCTGCTGCATGGGCTGCGGCTGGATTGCTGGTGCGCCTGCGGGTGCGGCTGCAGGGGTGGCGTCGTGGGCGGCCTGCGCGGCGACCTTCTCGCGATGTTTGCGGATGTAGTGGGCGGCGATGTCGGGGTAGAACTCGCGGATGGAGGTGAAGGCTACGTCACGCATGGCGGAGTAGCCGAACTTGATGGCGAGCTCCTCAAACGTGCTGGAGCCGGCGGGGTAATAGTAGCGGGAGATGTACTGGGTGAGGGCCTTGCTGCCGAGGCCGGAGATGTTGGGAGTCTGGCTGCCGCCGTAGGTGCGGGTGACGGCCTGGCGGCTGATGACATAGAAGATACGGGTGGGGATGGTGTGGCCTTTGCCGAGGGCGTAGTAGCGGGTGTCCTCGTGGAGGAGGCTGGGGAGGAGCCAGGCGCCGAGGTAGGTTCCGTCAGTCTTATCGAGCAGGCCGCGCCAGGTGTAGGCGTAGAAGCCGGGAACGCCTTTGCCGAGGACGTCGTGGGCTTCGATGCCTTCTGCGGCGAGCGAGGTGAGGCCGAGGAAGATGAAGGACGAGTAGTCAAAGGACTGACGGGTGGCGATCTTGAAGTTGTACCCCCAGCCGGGTGGGTGGGGCTGAGAGCCGCCG
>CAZZZQ010000785.1:0-1939 GCA_964658405.1 uncultured Sphingomonas sp. | reverse complement strand
CACCTTGATGACGTCTGCGCCGGCCTGCCATGCCGTGATGATCTCGGTGGGCGTGAGTGCGCCGGGAAGAATCGCAACGGAGTATCGGTGACACATCTCGACCGTCTTTAGATTGAGCGCCGGGCTGACGACGAACTTCGCGCCCTCGAGGATGCACATCCGTGCGGTCTCGGGATCAAGAACCGTGCCAGCGCCGACGAGGATGTCCGGCCGATGCTCCGCGAGCCGGCGCATGACGTGTAAAGCGCCGGGGACCGTCATCGTGACTTCGAGAGCGGTGACGCCGCCTGCCGCAATCGCATCCGCCAGCGCCAGGGCCTTTTCGACCGAGTCTGCGCGAAGCACGGGGACGATACCGATCTGTCGCAGCGACTCTAAAACCTGAACTTTATCCATGAGGACTCTTTCGTGCTCCCATCACTTATCTTTTGGCAAAACTTATCTTATCGTTGCACACCGGCGGAACCGCCCTGCATGGCTCGCACCACCTCTTCGAGCGTGCTCATCGAGCTGTCCCCTGGCGTCGTCATCGCGAGTGCTCCGTGGGCGACACCGCAGTCAAGCGCCCACTGGATCGGCCGGCCTTCCATTAGGCCGTAGATGAGGCCGGCGGCGAAGGAGTCACCGCCCCCGACACGGTCGTAGATTTCGAGATCGAGGAAGTCGATGCTCTCAAAGACATGGCCCGACGCCCACGCGAAGGCTGCCCAGTCGTTGCGGTTCGCCGTGCGCGGACGACGCGTTGTCGTGGCGATCACCTTGATGTTGGGAAACTCTGTCGCGATCCTCGCAGACATGGCGCTGTAGCTTGCGTGGTCGTGCCAGGGTGGGCCGGAGGATGCTTCGCAGAGCTGTGCGGCGAGATCGCCCTCGTGTCCGAAGAGGACGTCGACGTAGGGTGCGAGCTCGCGATTTACGTCGCATGCTCCCTGCCGGCCGCCGTTGCTCTTCCAGAGCGAAGGCCTATAGTTGCAGTCGTACGAGACCACGACTCCATGTCGCTTGGCAGACTGCATCGCCTCGCGCGCAACCTCTGGCGCATCCGCTGAGAGCGCGCAGAGGACGCCGCCGGTATGAAACCAGCGAACACCCTCTCCGGCGAAGAGTGCGTCCCAGTCCACCTGTCCGGGCTTCAGCTGCGAGATCGGCGTGTGGCCGCGATCCATCATGCCGAGTGCGGCGCGATTGCCGAAGCCACGCTCGAGGAAGTAGATGCCGTTACGTGACTCGTTGCCGATGCCGTCGTAGTCCGACCAAATGAGGTGCGAGAGATCGACCCCGCTCTGAAGCATAAGGTCTTCGAGGAGGCGGCCGACGGGGTTGTCAGCCAGTGCGGTCACAATGGAGGTTCGCTGCCCGAAGCATCGGCGCAGACCGCGGGCGACGTTGTACTCGCCGCCTCCTTCCCATACTCGGAAGTTCCGGGTTCGGGTGATGCGCTCCTCGCCAGGGTCGAAACGGAGCATGACCTCGCCGAGGCTGACGAGGTCCCAACGGCAGTCCTGTTTGGTGCGAAGGTTCAATCCGAGGTTCACAGGAAGCATTATTTCAAAGCGGCGATGCTTACGCCGTCCATGTCGTCATACGCCTGGTTCTCTCCGCCCATGCCCCAGCAGAAGGTGTAGTTCTTTGTGCCAACCCCGGCGTGGATCGACCAGCCTGGCGAGACGACGACCTCTTTGTCGGCAACCACGAGGTGGCTGGTCTCCTGCGGCGGCCCCATGAGGTGGAGCACACGGTGAGCCGGGTCGATATCGAAGTAGAAATAGACCTCTGACCGGCGCATATGGGTGTGCGGCGGCATCGTGTTCCAGTTGCTGCCGGAGTCAAGCAAGGTGAAGCCCATGACGAGCTGACAGCTCTTAATTCCATCGCGATAGATGGCCTTGTAGATGGTGCGCTTGTTGCACGTCTCAGTCGCTCCGAGGGCGAGGCCTTC
>CAZZZQ010000784.1:0-1940 GCA_964658405.1 uncultured Sphingomonas sp. | reverse complement strand
CCCACGGCGTGTACAACGGCATGCTGCACGTCATCGCCTCCATCTGGCAGAAGGGTTCGGTCGTCCGCTCGTGGTTGCTGGACCTGACCACCGACGCCCTGCGCAAGAACATCAACCTCGACGGTCTCGAGGCGTTCGTGCCGGACTCCGGCGAGGGCCGCTGGACGGTCTTCGAGGCGATCGACCTGAACGTCTCCGCCCCGGTTATCACCGAGTCGCTGATCCGTCGTTTGCGCTCGCGCGAGGAGAACAACTTTACCGACCGCATGATCTCGGTCATGCGCAATGAGTTCGGCGGCCACGCAATCAAGAAGTCCTGATTGCAGACCGCTTCATGTACCTGATGGCGGGGTATGTGGCTGTATCTGAAATACTTGCATCAGAAGAATAAGGAGTAAGACATGTCTACCAAAATTACTGTGCCGGCATCTGACGCCGATGCGACCAAAAAGGGTGAGCGTATCCCCGATTCCTGCATCGTTGTGATCTTCGGCGCCTCGGGCGATCTGACCAAGCGCAAGCTGCTTCCCGCCCTCTACCATCTCGACCAGTCCGGCCTGCTCCCGAAGGACTTCGCGGTCGTCGGTGTCGCCCGCCGCGACCTGAGCGCGACCTTCGCCCCGGACATGCAGGACGGCATCATGAAGGGCGGCGGCGTCGAAGAGAACGACCCGAAGCTGAAGCCGTTCATGGATCGCGTTCAGTACTTCGCAACCGAGTTCGACAACGATGAGGGCTTCGACAAGCTCAAGGCCTATCTCGCGGAACTGGATACGAAATTCAACACCAAGGGCAACCGGCTCTTCTATCTTGCGGTCGCGCCTGAGTTCTTCGCAGACATCACGCACCGTCTCGGCGCCCACGGCATGACCAAGCCTGAAGAGGGTTCGAACAACTGGGTTCGCGTCATCATCGAGAAGCCCTTCGGTACCGACCTCAAGTCGGCCCGCGAACTGAACGATGCCGTCAACGAGGTCCTCGCTGAGGATCAGATCTTCCGGATCGACCACTACCTTGGTAAGGAGACGGTTCAGAACATCCTCGTCTTCCGCTTTGGAAACGGGATCTTCGAGCCCATCTGGAACCGGAACTACATTGATCATGTCGAGATTACCGCTGCTGAGTCGATCGGCATCGAGGGTCGCGGACCGTTCTATGAGAAGGCTGGCGCAGCACGCGACGTTCTCCAGAACCACGTCATGGAAGTCCTATCCTTCGTCGCGATGGAGCCACCAGATTCGTTCCAGGCGGACGCCGTCCGCACCGAGAAGCTGAAGGTCTGGCGCTCGATCGAGGGCATTCCGGTCGAAAACACCGTCCGCGGCCAGTACGGCCCCGGCCAGGTGGATGGCAAGGATGTTATCGGCTACCGGCAGGAGGAGCGGGTCAATCCTGAGTCGCATACCGAGACCTTTGCCGCAGTTCGCCTCGAGATCGAGAACTGGCGCTGGGCTGGCGTTCCCTTCTACCTGCGCGCTGGAAAGCGCCTCGCGAAGCGCGTCACCGAGGTCACGGTGGTCTTCAAACAGCCGCCGATGCACCTCTTCAAGACGAACAACAGCGATGACCAGGTTGAGCCGAACGTTCTGACCATGCGCATCCAGCCCGACGAGGGCATCAGCCTCTGCTTCGGTGCGAAGATCCCCGGCCCGACGACAAACATCCGTCCCGTAACGATGCACTTCAGCTACGCGGATGCCTTCGGCAAGAGCTCTGCGAATGGCTACGAGCGCCTCCTTCTGGATGCGATGTTAGGCGACGCGACACTCTTCGCGCATCGTGACGGCGTTGAGGCCACGTGGGCTCTCTTCACCCCGATCCTCGAGGCCTGGGCGGCAGATACATCAACGGACTTCCCGAACTATGCAGCTGGTTCGTGGGGCCCGGAGGCAGCAGACGCCCTGCTCGCCAAAGACGGTCGCACCTGGCGGAAGCTGTAG
>CAZZZQ010000783.1:0-1942 GCA_964658405.1 uncultured Sphingomonas sp. | reverse complement strand
CGTCGCTGATCTACGAGCATAATGCCGAGCCGATCCGACGGCACCTTCTGCGCGATGATGTGACCGAGCTGGTCATCAACGAGCCGGGGATGATCGGCCTTGAAACGCGGGGTGGCTGGGAATGGCATGAGGAGCCCGCATTGGACAACGCGGCACTCATGACGCTGGCGAAGCTGATCGCTGGGCTGACCAAACAGGACATCAATTCCGAATATCCGATCTGCTCCTCGGTCCTGCCAGGCGGCGAGCGCGCACAGGTCGTCGTTCCCCCGGCGGTCGAGCAAGGCTTCATCTCGATTACGATCCGCAAAGCGTCGGGCGTGACGATGAACATCGACGATTTCGAGCGCGCCGGCCTGTTCAGCGAGGTCCGCGCGCGCGGCCTCTACGAGGAGGTCGACCCCGACCTGCTTCGCCTGCGCGAGGCGGGCGACTGGCGCGCGTTCTTCAAGCTGGCGGTCGAAGCCCGCAAGAACATACTCATTTCCGGAGCGACGGGGTCCGGCAAGACGAGCTTCTCGAAGGGGCTCATCAAGCTGATCCCGGACTATGAGCGGATCCTGACGATCGAGGACACACGCGAGCTCGTCGTACCCCAGCGCAACCACGTCCACATGATGTACGCCAAGGACGGGAAGAGCCTACAGAAGGCCGGCGCCAAGGAGTTGCTTGAGTCGGCGCTGCGGATGCGGCCCGACCGCATCCTTCTGCAGGAGCTGCGGGACGGCACCGCGTTCTTTTACCTGCGCAACGTCAACAGCGGTCACCCCGGTTCGATCACCACGGTCCACGCCAATACCGCCGAGGGTGCGCTCGAGCAGCTGACGCTGTTGGTGAAGGAGTCGGAAGGCGGCAACGATCTGGACCGTCACGACATTCGGGCGCTGCTGCGCTCCCTCGTCGATATCGTCGTGCAGATGCACCGCCTGCCGCCCGGCGAGGGCCAGCCGGCACGCTATCGCATGACCGAAGTGTGGTTCGATCCGGCGAGCAAGCCGACCGACTGAGGGGGATGCCGGCATGAACGGAAAGTGGGTGCGAAGCGACGAAGGGTCGCAGCCGGGCGCGATCGCGTTCGTCTGTGTCGTCGGCCTGCTCGTGAGCACCGCGATCGGCGCTCTCGCCGTCCTGTGGCGTGCCCACCTGCTCAACGCCCATACCCCGTGGCGCAAGGTGCCGGCCGCCCTATGGTCGCTGAAGGGGTATCCAATCGTCTACACGCCATTCCTCATAGGGCTCGGGATCGGCCTGGTCCTGACGATCGCCATCGTCGTGTCCACGCTGTTTTCCCGCCAGAAACTTCACGGCGAGGCGCGATGGGCACGCCTCGGGGAAGTCCGCAAAGGCCTCCTGCTCGCCCAAACCGGGATCGTTTTGGGAAAGTTCGGCGGCAAGGTCATGCGCTTCGGCGGTCCCGAACACGTCCTGCTCGAAGCCCCGACGCGTGCCGGCAAAGGCGTGGGCGTCATCATTCCAAATCTGCTCGACTGGCTTGATTCTCTGGTCGTGCTCGACATCAAGCAGGAGAATTACGACAACACCGCCGGATATCGGCTGAGGGTCCTCGGGCAGCAGGTTCTCCTGTTCAACCCACTCGACCCACAGGGACGGACCGTCCGTTACAACCCGCTGAGCTACATCAACCGCCGGGACCCGGTTGAGGTCATCAACGAGCTTCAGAAGATCGGCGTCATGCTGTTTCCCGATCCGCTGTCGGGCGAAAGCTTCTGGGCGGAGAGCGCGCGGACCGCCTTCCTGGGCGTCGCGGCCTATGTGGCGGCAACGGTGGACGATGGTAATGACGCGTTGCCCTTTACGATCGGCGAGATTTACCGTCAGTTTGCAGCGGGGGACGCCGCCAAACGCTTCCCGAGGATCATCTCGAAGCGGGAGCAGGCCGGCAAACCGCTCTCGGGAGGATGCGTCTCGGCGCTCCGGGATT
>CAZZZQ010000782.1:0-1943 GCA_964658405.1 uncultured Sphingomonas sp. | reverse complement strand
GAGACCATGCGCTGGATCGAAGCCGTCTCATCGTGCGTCAGCCCGCCCCGTGCCAGCTTCAGCGTGACAGAAGCCTTGGCTCCGCGCTCCCGATCCACGAATACCGAATCGGTAGCCATCACCAGGTGAACCCGTGCGCTCTTCACGTTCGCAAGCGTTGTGATCGTGCGCTCCAGCTCGCCTTCAAGCGCACGCTGATAGTTCACCTTCTCGTCGAACTCGGTCTGTCCCCAGGAGACCTTATCGAAGATCTCAAAGCCCATGCGGCCAGAGTGCGTGGGACTACTTGAAGCAATGTCCAGGCGTGCCGAGTCCAGCTGGTCAGCAGGAACGCTGATGCTCTTCCCGTCTGCGCTCAATTGATAAGGAATATTCGTCGCCTTCAGCTCGGCTGAGATCGTCTGCGCGTCCGCCGTCTCCAGGCCGCTCATTAACGGCTTGTAGTCAGGCGTAGACATCAGATTTGCAAACAGCCCTACAAGGCCTACGGTGGCAACGGCCCCCGCGCCCAGCATCAGCCGCTGCTTCGGGGTCCGCGTCATCCAGAACTGCTTCAACTGGGCGAAAATTTGAGTCGACTCTGCCATATGTTTTCTTGGGTGTCCCGGTTGCTAAAGGCGATCAGCTAAAACTGCATCTTCTCGATATCCTGGTACGCGGTCACAATCTTGTTCCGCACCTGCATCATCAGTTGGAAGGCAACGTCCGCCTTCTCTACCGAGACCATGACCTTGCTCATGTCCGCGTTGCCGCCCTGCAGCAGCGCGCCCACCTGGTTGTCTGCGGTGCTTTGCAGGTTGCTCACCTGGTTGATCGCGCCCTTCAGCACATCGCCAAAGCTACCGCTGTCGCTGCCGGAGTCGAGACCGCTGGTCAACGATCCGAGACTTGAAGGAAGGGACGTGAGAGGACCGAGACCGATTGGCATTCCTATGCTCATCTTGATTACTCCTGAAAATCAAACGGGTGGATTGAACTAACTCTTGAGAATGTCGATAGACTGTTGGATCATCTGCTTCGCCGCAGCAACCGCGGAAGCGTTCAACTGATAAGCACGCGTGGAGCCCATAAGGTCCACCATCTCCTGCACCGGATTGATTGCTGGATAGGCGACGTAACCGTCCTTGTCCGCATCCGGATGACCGGGTTCATAGCGCATCACAGGGGGCGTCGGATCATCGATCACCTGAGAAACGCGCACCGTTCCGCCGGTCCTCGCGGCACCGCCATTCGCGCTGGCGAAAGCGAGCTGGAAAGAGTTGTTGCTCTGCGAGGCGAAGACGACTTCCTTGCGACGGAACGGTCCTCCGTCATCCGTGCGTGTCGTCTCAGCATTCGCCATGTTCGTGGCGATCACCTCGGAACGCTGGCGCTCCGCAGAAAGCGCGGACGCACTGATCTTCAGCATGTCAAATGGACCCATCTCTAGTTACCTCCGTTGATGGCTTGCAGAATCTGGTGAAACTGTGACTTCACCATCTGCGTGCCCATCTGAAACTGCAGCTGTGTCTGAGCAAGCAATGTGCTCTCGCGATCCAGGTTGACGTTGTTGCCATCGGGGCGCTCAAGCAGTCCGCTGACCTCGTTGACCACCGGAGAAAGCTGAAGCCCGCTACCATCGCTCGCCTGCGCCAGGGCCTGCTTGAAGTTGATGTCCTTGGTCTTATAACCAGGGGTATCGACGTTCGCCATGTTCGCGGAGATCGTCTGCTCGCGGTCCGTCGTTACCTCCAGAAACCGCTCCAGTGAAGAGGGAAGAAATCCAGTGTCTGCCATTACGCATATCTCCTTGGGGGAAGTCCATACTCACGAATCCTGTTGCGCATCGTGCGAATGCTGATGCCCAGCATCTCCGCGGCCTGCGTGCGATTGCCGCGTGTCATCTCGAGCGTGCTCTCCAGGTGCGCCCGCTCCAGTTCACGGATCGGAACACCGGGCGCGGC
>CAZZZQ010000781.1:0-1945 GCA_964658405.1 uncultured Sphingomonas sp. | reverse complement strand
AGCAGGACATGTCTGCCGTCGTCGAGCTTCTCCGCGCTCTTCCCAGAAAATAATGCCGCATCCACGCAACACGGAGCGATCACGGCAAGCGATCACGGTAGTCGCAGAGCTTTACATCGCAAGGCAACGGCACCCGGCCATATCAAAAAGGCAATCCAGCATATAGAGCCGCTGGACCGAAGGAAATTGGACACGCGGCACAACGCTCGCTCCGAAAGATTGACGACTACACCTTTGGCACGAAAGAACGAGGCACTCTATGAAGCAAGCCCTTCTGTCCCTTGCACTGATCGTCACCTGCAGCACGACCCTCGCGCAGCGCACCGCATCTCCCCTCTACCTCGATCCAGCCCAGCCCACTGAGCAGCGCATCACAGACCTCATCGACCGACTCACGCTCGAAGAGAAGGCCTCGCAACTCAATCACCTCAACAACGGAATTCCTCGCCTCAACCTACCCATGTGGGGTGGCTGGAACCAGACGCTCCACGGCGTATGGTCGAAGCAGCCGACCACGCTCTTCCCAGCGCCGATTGCCATGGGGGCGACCTGGGATCCGGAACTGGTTCACGCCGTAGCCAGTTCCATGGCCGACGAAGCTCGGGCACTGTACAACATGCACGCCGACGGACCCCGCTCGAAACACGGTCTCGTCTATCGTTCTCCCGTCATCAACATCAGCCGCGATCCGCGGTGGGGACGGATCCAGGAGGTCTTCAGCGAAGACCCCTACCTCACCGGCCGCATGGGTGTCGCATACGTCAAAGGGCTGCAGGGCGACGACGTCAATCATCTCAAGGTCGCCGCAACCATCAAGCACTTCGCCGTCAACAACGTCGAAACCAGACGCCAGCATCTCAACGCCGTGGTCGATGAACGCAACCTCATGGAATATTGGCTACCGCATTGGAAGGCAGCCATCGTGGAGGCCCACGCTCAGTCGGTCATGTCGTCCTATAACGCGATCAATGGAACGCCCGATGCCATCAATCACTACCTGCTCACCGATATTCTTCGCGGCCAATGGGGCTTCGACGGCTTCGTCACCGACGATCTTGGAGCCGTAGAGCTGCTCACCGCAAGTCGAAATAATTCCAGCGAGCCCGGCCATCGCATCTCGGAAGATCCAGTGGAAGCAACGGCCATGGCAATCAAGGCCGGCAACGACTCCGACGACAAGGAGTTTGAAACGAATATTCCCATCGCAGTCCAGCGCGGTCTGCTGTGCGTGCAGGACGTCGACCTCGCCCTCCGCCGCGTCCTCCGTGTCGGATTTCGCCTCGGGGCCTTCGATCCTCCCGAGCAGAGTCCGTACAGCAAGCTTTCTGCCAGTGTCATTCGCTCTCCGGAGCATCTCAATCTCAGCCTGCGCACCGCTCAGGAATCCATCACCCTCCTCAGCAACCGTAACAACTTCCTGCCGCTCAAACGAGCTGAGATTCACTCCGTCGCCGTCATCGGACCCGCAGGTGACTCCGAATACGAGACCGGAAACTACTACGGCAAGCCAACCCGCAAGATCGGACCATTCGTCGGTCTGCGAGAGCTGCTGGGGCCCGGCACCAGCGTCGAATATGAAAAAGGTGCGGGCTTCATCGAGGCAGCTGATCCCGCCGCGATCGCTCGTGCCGCCGCACTCGCACACACCTCTGACGTAGCAATCCTCTTCCTTGGAACCAACCTGAAGGTCGAAGCCGAAGGCCACGATCGCCGCAACCTGAACCTCCGCGGCGCGCAGCAGCAACTCATGGAAGCCGTCTTCGCCGCGAACCCACACACCGTCCTCGTGCTCATGAGCGCCGGTCCGCTCGCCGTCACCTGGGCACAGGATCATCTCCCCGCAATCCTGTCCGCCTGGTACCCCGGCGAACTCGGTGGCACCGCCATAGCCCGCGCGCTCTTCGGCGACGACAACCCCTCCGGCCATCTTCCCTACACCGTTTAC
>CAZZZQ010000780.1:0-1950 GCA_964658405.1 uncultured Sphingomonas sp. | reverse complement strand
CACCCGCACCGACTCCTGGCGCGCATCGATATAGGCATTCAACAGCTCAACCACCCGCTGCTTGGCCTCCAGCGCAATCAGGACCTCGCGAAGCCGCGCCCTGTCCTCCTGCCGCGCCCCGCCCTGGCTGATCACCAGGTTGGCAACGCCGTCCACATACACAAACTGCCGCGGTGCATCCGCCTCCGGGACCGCATGCGCCCAGAGCTGCTGGACCGAGGTCAGCAGCCGCTGGTACTCGTTCTGCTCCCGCTCAACCAGCCGCGCGATCTCCCGCCTGACCCCTTCGATGTTCCAGCCGCGAAAGTTCTCATTCAGAAAGTTCGCCGCCGTCTCCAGCTCGCCAGGGTTCAGATCCCGTCCAAGCCCAAGCACGCGATCCCGCACCATCCCGGATTTCGTCACCACAACGGCAAGAACGCGCGCCTCCGTCAGCCGCGAAAAGTGCACATGCTCCAGCACATCTCCGCCCGAGACCGACGCCAACGCCACGCCGACCCCGCTCGAAAGCGTTGCCAGAACATGCGACGTGCGCTCGAGCACCGCCTGCGTTCCCGTTAGACCGGCAAAGCTTGAGTCAATCTGCGACCGCGAACGCGCTGACAGCGCCAGGTGTCCGGACTGGCCGGCGTTCCCGCTCAGCTGCTCCACGTACATCCTGAAGGCCCGAGCCGTAGGAATCCGGCCCGCCGACGTATGCGGCTGTTCCAGAAGCCCCTCGTCCGCCAGCGCCGCCATCTCGTTTCGAACCGTCGCGGGACTCAGCCCGGAGATCTCGGGAGTCGCCATGCGGCACACCGTACCCGAGCCGACAGGCTCCCCGGTGTCGATATAGCTCTCCACAATCGCCGTGAGAATAGCCCGTTGCCGCGCCGTCACACGCTCCGCATCTGCCATCAACCGCCACCTCACTCTTATAAAGATACGCTAGCGGTCAAGCTTTCTTCATCAATGCTGAGTCACTTGCACTCAGGTCTCGCCGATTTAGGTAATTTCCAGCACATCCTCATCATGCTCCGAGATCTCCATTGACCGCGCAGCCACCTTGCGAGCGACCGCGTAGAACGCCTTGACCGACTCGGAGTCCGGCCCCGCCAGCGTCACCGGCAGCCCACGATCGCCGCCAATGCGAATCTTCGGGTCAAGATCGACCGAGCCCAGGAACGGCAGTCCGAACTCAGCTGCCGTCCGCTCCGTGCCGCCTGCGCCGAAGACGTCGATCACGTCCCCGTTCGGGAGCGTCATCTGCGACATGTTCTCGACCAGCCCGATCACCTCCACCTTGACCTGGTGGAACATCTCGAGCGCCTTGCGCGCATCCTGCAGCGCCACGCCCGAACCCGTCGACACCACGACGGCCCCGGTCAACGGCACCGTCTGAACCAGCGAGATCACGACGTCACCCGTCCCCGGAGGCAGATCGACCACCAGGAAATCAAGCTCGCCCCACTCCACCTGCGTCAGGAACTGCTTGATGATCTGGTGCAGCATCGGTCCGCGCATCACCATCGGCTTGTCGCCCGGCGAGATCAGCCCGACCGAGATGAACTTGACGCCATGCGCCAGCAGCGGCTCGATCCGGTTCTCTCCGACCACGTTCGGCTGGCGCGTCGCACCCAGCATCATCGGAACGTTCGGCCCGTAGATATCCGCGTCGATCAGCCCGACCTTGTACCCCAGCTTGCCCAGCGAAACCGCCAGGTTGACCGCAACCGTCGTCTTGCCAACGCCGCCCTTGCCACTTCCCACGGCCACCACGTGCGCCACACCCGGCAACGGCTGTGGTCCTTGCGGTGCGCCTGCTCCCATATGTCCCATCTGTATCTCCTCGTATCGAAACTGTTCTGAATGCCCCGTCGTATGCGAACGACCTAAACGTGAAAGACGGCCGGCAGACTTCCCCGCAGCTCTTTCTTCCGCTGAATCTCTCCCGAGCGCATCTCCCGCCGG
>CAZZZQ010000779.1:0-1951 GCA_964658405.1 uncultured Sphingomonas sp. | reverse complement strand
ATCTTCGACAATCTCCATCCGTAGCGCCTCGAAGCCCCCAATCTGGTCGTAGGCGCTTCGACGAATCATGTTGAAGGCCCCTACTCCGATTGCGTCGCGCCGAGCGTTCGGATCGGCGATCTTCCAGGGCCGCGCCGCCCACATGCCGAAGAGCTGGAAGAATCCCAGGAGCGCCCCTTCGTCCCAGCGCTTAATGGTTGCGGTGGGAGCCGTGACCAGGTGATCCGCCCTGCTATCGACCGCATAAACCAGCGATCGGCGAAGGCTGTCCGTACGGAAGATGACGTCAGCATCGGTGAAGAGCAACCAGTCGGACACCGTCGCCGCTGCAGCGAGCGCCATCGCATGGGTCTTCCCCAGCCAGTTTGGAGAGAGCTCCGAGATGTGGAGCACGTTCAACCGACCGGGATTCTCTCCGGCAAGTGCCTCCATGATGGCGCCGGTGTTGTCGTCTGACCGATCGTTCACGGCCAGGATCTGAAGGTTAGGATAATCCTGTGCCAGCAGGGAGACGAGGCAGGCGCGAACGTTTGGCCCCTCGTTCCGTGCCGGAACGACCACGACGAGAGACGGCATACCCTGCACCTCAGCGTCATAGCGCGGGTCAAGCAGATTCGCGACGCGCGGGAGACCGAAGGTGGCCTCGAGGACCTTGTACGACCAGCCGGCCGCAACTCCCCACGCGACCACGTCGTAGACGCCGGCGGCGATCGCTCCAAGCATCAGGCATGACCTGCATCTTCCTTATGAAGGGGCGGCGCGTAGCGCGCTCCGATAAACAGGAGCACCGCCGCAATCACAAAGGTGATCAGCGTAACCCCGAGCCCCGTATTCAGATTGCTGTGATCGCTCACCAGTCCAATGATTCGAGGCGAGGGAGCATCGCCCAGAACGTGGATCAGGAAGAGTTGGCCGGCCAGCGCGGTCGCACGAACACTCGGTCCAACCGAGTTTACGGTCGCCGCGTTCAGCGGTCCGGTCCCCAGGAAGATGAAGAACTGGGCGGCGGCAAGCATGGGAAGGATCAGGGGCTTTGGCCCGAAGAAGCACAGAAGCGAAGGCGGAACGGCCAGCAAGGCGCTCCATGCCGGCACCAGGTACAGCGCCCGATGGTTGGTCCGCGACCAGCGCTGGGCAATCCATCCGCCGGTGATCGTGCCAAGCACACCGGTTACGACCGTGATTGCACCCATGAGAAAGCCAGCCGAGGCCGGGGATCGACCATCCATTCGTTGCAGAAAGGACGGCATCCACCACGAGATTCCGCCAAGCGAGAAGGTCACAGCGGCAAGCCCAAGCACCGCTGTCAGATACCCGGGATTCTTGAGGAGCGAGAAGATCGCTTCCTTCTCCAGCTTCGGCTTTTCCGCCTCGCTGGCGCCCCGCTCCGGCTCCTTCATGAAGAACAGGATCAGTAACGCTACGACAACCCCAGGCACCGCGGAGACGTAGAATGGCGCTCGCCAGCCGTACCGTCCTCCGACCGAGCCGCCGATCAGGTATCCAAGCGCAGCGCCGACCGGAAGCGCGACGTTGAAGATTGTCAGGACTCGATTCCGCTGATCCTCGGGGTAGAAGTCCGCGAGGATGACCGGCCCAAAGATTCCGAAGCACGCCTCGCCCAGACCGAGCGCTGCGTGCCGGATCATCAGGGCGTCAAAGTTATGGACCGTCGCGGTAAAGAAGTTGATTCCGCTGCAAAAGAGCGCAGCCCCTACAATCAGAGGCTTCCTCGGAAAGTGGTCACCGAGCCAGCCGGTCAGAGGCGATGCGAGCACGTACGCCAGCATGAACCAGAAAGTCAGCGTCCCGATGCGCTCGTCCGAGACCGAGAACTCGTGCTTCACCATCTCCTGCACACCCGGCAGGATGTAGCGATCGATGTAGTTGACGAAGTTGAGCGCGGTGAGCAGGACGAGCGCCGTGGTCGCACCGGCAACGGAGACAAACG
>CAZZZQ010000778.1:0-1955 GCA_964658405.1 uncultured Sphingomonas sp. | reverse complement strand
AGCCAAGCTACGCGTTCTCACCGGCTGCAGTGTCACCATCTCTCATCGGCTGGGCCATGATTGCCGGACCGATCTGCGGGTTAATAGCTGTACCATTCGTGCGACTCTTCGCCTGGGCAAAATCTGCGGCGCCCAAGGGATGGCAGGTCGGCGCGCTTCCTGTCTTGAGCCTGTTTCTTCTTGGCATAGCAGCCCTGGAGCTTCCGGAGATGCTTGGAAACGGCAAGGACGTGGTCCAGCTGACGCTGATCAATGTATCCGCCAGCACGCTTCTCTTCGTACTGCTCATTCTGAGGCCACTAGCGACGGCCATCATCTTGCGCAGTGGCGTCCCAGGCGGTCTTTTTACACCCACGATGACCTTCGGAGCGATCGCCGGACTGCTGCTTGGCAGGGGCTGGGCGTGGCTTCTGCCGCAAGCGGGAACAGTTCCACAGCTTTCGACGTGTGCGCTCATCGGTTCGGCGGCGGTGCTGGCGGCTGCCACACAGGGTCCTGTATCCTCGGTGATCTTCATCCTCGAGTTCACGCATACTGCTGATTCGGTCATGGTCCCACTGCTGGTCGCGGTCGTGTCCTCGACGCTCGTCATGCGGCTCTTTGAGAGCCGATCGATCTACTCCATTGAAGGAAGCAAGACAGCGCACTGAACTTTGATTGAAGCGCTGGCTGCCGGTGAACGACTACTTTTGCGGTCGTTTCCTTAGAGAGACTGCAGGATTTCCGGTCGTCCGAAGCGTCAGATCATACGCGCTTGAGAGAAGGAACCGATGGAAGGCGCCGGCGCTGCCTTGCGGAAGGGCGCCCTGTCGATGCGCGACCGAGAAGACGCGAGAGAGCTTCAGCCCTCCGACATGCGCGAGCTTCAGGGTTCCGAGCGTCAACTGATTCCGGACCGCCCAGCGAGAGACAAACGCGATGCCAAGGCCTGCCTCGACGGCGCTGAGGATACCCTCGGTCGTATCGAGGGTCATGGTGGTGTGCAGGCTCTTCAGCTTCAGGCCCGCCTGCTCCAATGCATCTTCGATGACTCGTCGCGAACCTGACCCGTGTTCCCGGGAGACGAAGGAGGCGGACTCCAGATCGCTGATGTCGATCTCATGGTCGGCCCACTCATGATCGCGAGGCACCACGAGGACCATGTGATCTTCCATGAACGGTTCAGCTTTGACATCGGCACGCGACGTTGGCCCTTCGACGAGAGCAAGGTCGATGCGGTGCTCCGACAACGCTACGAGGACCTCGTCCGTGTTCCCGCTCATCCCATATAAAGCGCTATGTGGATGATCTTTGCGGAAGCTGGCAAGCAGATTGGGCAGGAGATACTGTCCGATCGTCTGCGACGCACCAACACGAAGTTCGTCTTGGCGCAGGCCGGAGACCTCGGCCACGGCCTGCGAAGCTTCATCGACAAGGACCTTCAACCGCTCCGCATATTCAAGGAGAACCGCCCCGCTGCTAGTGAGCGACACCTTCCCCTTGCTGCGGTCGAAGAGCGATATCCCCAACTCTTCCTCCAGCGCCTTAACCTGCTGCGTCACCGCGGGCTGGCTTATGAAGAGGATCTCGGAGGCCTGACGAAAGTTGAGGCAATGTGCAACGGTTCGGAAGACCTTCAGGCGGAAGTTTTCCATGCGCTGTCGAATCCTCCTTCCAGCTTCAGGTTCACGAAACTCCGCAGTGGGTTCAGATGCCCATGTATTCAGGCGTGTAGTCCTGAAAGAGACCCTTGCCGGGGTACATCACCCGCACGGGCATGCTCTCGTCCATCTTGTTCATCTTCACCCAGTGCCATGCGTGGAGAATCTCGGATGAATGAAAATAGAGCGTCTGTGCCTGCAGGGCGGCGGCCGCCACGAGGACCATCTCGGAGATCTGCTGCCACTCATCGTTGCTGATTACGGCCATGCGCGCAATCTGGTCGGTATGGCGTTGAAGGAATCGCATCTCCTCCC
>CAZZZQ010000777.1:0-1958 GCA_964658405.1 uncultured Sphingomonas sp. | reverse complement strand
CGCTTTTTGCCACCAGGCGGACTGTAGCGAGTACGCATGGGATGGCACACCGCTCCAGGGTGACGTGGAGCATCTGACGGCCGCGGGTTCGCTGACCTTTGCAAGGATTCTGAAAAAGGAGAATGATCTCTCGTTTGCAGGCGCGCCCAGCCTTGCCAAGATGGTGAAGAAGGGAAATGAGCTCCCGTAGCGATGGAGAAGAGAAACTATAGCAGCTGAGGCAAGTAAACCTTTGTACCCAAATTAGGTGAGGATCGCTCCATCGTTTCCTAAGGTCCGGTTGTGGTGAATGCAATTTGTGAATGAAACGTTTGATTGTGAGAGAGGCTTATGTCCAGAGTCACTGTAGTTATTCCTACAAGAAATAGGCCTATGATTGTCTGCCAAGCTGTGAGAAGCGTCCTTGGACAGACCTTCACGGATCTTGAGGTCGTGGTCGTAATCGATGGAATTGACAAGGCCACAGAGGCCGCCCTGGCGACTATCTCTGATTCGCGGTTGCGCGTCATTCCGCTCCAGGAGAGTGTGGGAGGCTGTGAGGCTCGCAACACCGGGGTGCGAGCGGCTGCCTCGCCGTGGATCGCTTTACTGGATGACGATGACGAATGGCTTCCGACCAAGCTCGAGGTCCAACTGGAGTTCGCCAGAGATGATTCTGAGCAGATGGTGATCTACGCTACGAAGTACTACCTGCGGAACCCGTACTCCAACAAGATCTGGCCGATGAGGGCCCCGAGACCAAATGAGCCGATCAGCGAGTATCTTTTTTGTACCAGTCGCAACCTGTTCCAGACCTCGACGCTTCTCGTTCCGACAAAGCTGCTTCTGCTGGTTCCGTTCAAAAAGGGTTTGAAGCGACTGCAGGATTGGGACTGGCTGCTGCGTGCCTGCAGTCTCCCCGAGGTATCAGTGACTCTCGTCGAGGGAGCACTGTCAATCTATAACGTGCAAGGCGACGGAACGATCAGTAAGGCGGTCGATTGGGAGGGCAGTCTCCGCTGGGCGAAGGAGAATCGCGAGCTGTTTACAGCTCGATCCTATTCGAGCTTTATTGCGAAGAAATGCGCACCCGAGGCTGCTCAGCAGAAGGCGGGCCTGAAAGCTCTGAGCCTGTTCAAGGAGTGTCTCGTAGGCGGTGGATTCACAGTCAGGGGACCAGTCCGGTTTGTTGTCTACTATTTCCTGTCCGTCAACCAGAGACGCTGGATAGGCGACCGGCTCATGCTCCTATGGGCAACGGCTCCTCGCCGGGCGCAATCCAGACCTGCCGAGTCCTAACGGTCTCAATGTAGGCCGTCACGCAAGAACGGCCTGACGTGCAAAAGGATGGACGCGTGGGCCGCGTCCATCCTTTTTCAGCAGCTGGAGCTACAGAGTGGCTAATGCGGCGCCAATATTCGAAGCCTTCAAGACATGATCTTCGAGCCGCGATGTCTGGTGAACCCTTATCAGGCTCGATCGTGCACCGGCAAGCCAGAGTTGTCTCTTCCGGAGCTTCAACCTGCCATTCGCATGGATGAGCAGGCCGGAGGCATCAGGACCCATGTACGTCGTCTCCTGAAGGTTGATGATCAGGTGCGAGTCGTCCGTCAGAAGGCGATCCAGGATGGCCTGAACCTCATCGACAGAGCTCCCCGTAAATCTTCCCTGAACCGTGACCTGCAGCAGGCCGGGTCGGTCCGAAAAGGTGACGACACCGGGTGCTCCTGCGCGCGACTGGAGAAAGTAGATCAGTAACTGCTTCGGCATGTGGACTGCGAGCCCGGCAATGTTGGAGAAGTATCGTCCCGCAAGGCGGGTTGGCTCCCGCGAGAGTCTGTGAAGCCATTCCACGCCATGCTGCTGCATCCAGTGTGGTGCCCGGGCGTGGTCCCCGGAGAGGAAGTCGATCGAGGCTCCGACGCCGACGCATACCGGCACCTCCAGGCGATCGCGATGCATCGCAATCCACTTCTCCT
>CAZZZQ010000776.1:613-1967 GCA_964658405.1 uncultured Sphingomonas sp. | reverse complement strand
CCTCCGCGCGAAGACCTTCAGCGCACGGTCCGCCTCGTTTGCCGGAAGATAGAAGACCGCCGAGTGCATCCCGCCGCGCACATCGCTGAACTCCACCGTCAGCATATCGACGCGATGATGCGCAACCGCTGCCATCGCCATCCCGCCGCCGTCCGGAATGACCATCCGCATCAGCCGGCCGCCCGTCCCCCACAGCTCGACCCGATCGTTCCCCGCGCTGACCGCCTTGATCTCCACCCGCGGGATCGACGTATTCGAAGCCTTGGTCGTAAACGTGAGCGCCGTCGCATCGAGCGTCAACGTCCCCTTTCTGTTCGCCTTGGAATCAGGAAGCCCATACGCATGATGAGCGGCAGCCGAGCTCCACTCCACCCCGTTCGTCGGCGGGACCGCAGCCCCCTCCTGAACCTGCTGCGCCCTGGCAGTCGGCGGAACGCTGAACAGCGGGAGAAAAACCAGAACTACAAGCAGCCGGTAAGCAATCTTCATCAGCATCGTTGACGACCTCCAAGTCGTACCTACAGGTATATACCTATCGGTACGCATTAAGTTGAGGCCCGTCACATTTATTATTTCCCCCCAGGATCACTCCGTCGCAGGCCTCCCCCGCAAGGCACGCCCCGGTGCCTGTCAATCCCGAATCGAATCCGCGTTCAGCCCCGGCCGCCCGCCCCATACACTCAAGACACATGCACCCAGCTCGCCCTTCCCGCACCGCCTTCCGCGTAGCCCTCCGCCGCGCCGCCCACCAGGTCTACGACGCGCAGCCCCTCGTCTTCGAAGACCCGGTCGCCGTCCCCATCCTCGGCCCCGACGCCCTCCCCGAGCTCGAGAAGACCGCCACCAAGCTTCATAAGCCCTTCTCCGCCGCCCTCCGCGCCTTCGTCGTCGCGCGCAGCCGCTACGCCGAAGATCAGCTCGCGCAGGCCTTCCAGAACGGCGTCCGCCAGTACGTCCTGCTCGGCGCCGGCCTCGACACCTTCGCCCACCGCAACCCGCACCCCGGCTTGCACGTCTTCGAGGTCGACCACCCCGCCACCCAGCAGTGGAAGCGTGAGCTCCTCGCCACCACCCCCCTCCCCGAGCCCGCGAACCTCACCTATGCCCCCGTCGACTTCGAGACCGAATCGCTCCCCACCCAGCTCGCCGCCGCCGGCCACGACCCGCAGCTCCCCACCGTCTTCGCCTGGCTCGGCGTCATCCCCTACCTCACCCTGCCGGCCTTCCGCGCGACCGTCGCCTTCATCACCGCCCAGCCCGCCGGAACCGTCCTGATCTGCGACTACAGCCAGCCCCGCCACGTCCTGCCCTTCTTCGAGCAGCTCGCCCACGACTCCCTCGCCGCCCGCGTCCA
>CAZZZQ010000776.1:0-603 GCA_964658405.1 uncultured Sphingomonas sp. | reverse complement strand
GCAGGCCGGCGAACCCTTCCAGCTCTTCTTCACCCCCGCCGACATCGCCGCCGAGCTCACCGCCTTCCAGGCCATCGAAGACCTCGGCACCCCCGACCTCAACGCCCGCTACTTCACCAACCGCACCGACTCCCTCAAACTCCTCGGAGCCGCCGGCCGCCTGCTCTCCGCAAAGCTCTGACAGCAGCTGCCAGCCCTTAGCCCTTAGCTTCTAGCTATTAGCTCTCAGCCAGAACCCCCAAAAAACTGTCATCCTGAGCGAAGTCGAAGGACCTGCGGTTGCCCTCTCCAACACCACCCAAACAACCCGGAAGCCTCACCACAAGGGTGGATTGCAAACCGCCCCACCCTCAAAACAGCGAAACATCCCGCAACGCCACCCGCGCCCCGGTCGCACTCAGGTGCTGCAGATCCACATAGAGCGGAACCCCATCCATCAAATACCGGCACGACTCCCCATCACAAAGCCCCCCGGCAAGATCCACCACATGCGCCCCGGTCCGGCCAGCCACCCGCTCGATCACACGATCCGCATGGTGATCCTCAGGCATGATCGCGGTCTGCTCAGACTCCGAACCCGGCCGCTCCACGCTCGTCGTAAAC
>CAZZZQ010000775.1:0-1967 GCA_964658405.1 uncultured Sphingomonas sp. | reverse complement strand
GAAGCAGTCGAGGTTCACGGAAGAGCAGATCATCGGGATCCTGCGGGAGCAGGAGACGGGGATCGCGGTGAAGGAGCTGTGCCGCAAGCACGGCGTCAGCTCGCCGACCTTCTACAAATGGAAGGCCAAGTTCGGCGGGATGGACGTCTCCGAGGCGCGCAAGCTGAAGGCCTTGGAGGAGGAGAACGGCCGGCTGAAGCGGCTGTTGGCCGACGCCATGCTGGACAACGTGCCGTTGAAGGATCTCTTGGGAAAAAAGTGGTGACGCCCGTCGCGCATCGGGAAGCTGCGGTTCACCTGCAGTCGGCCCACGGGATGAGCGAGCGGCGGGCGTGCCGGGTCCTGGGCGTGGACCGGACGAGCGTGCGCTACCGGGCGACGCGGCCGGCCGACACGGATCTACGCGAGCGGCTCCGGACTACTCGCAGCCAGCATCCTCGCCGCAGAACCTACCCGCGCAAGGCGGCCATCACCGGACGGTTACCTTGAAACTGACTCGCCGCCGCCTGGGAATCCCTCACCAAGTCTGCAGGCGCGGAAGATGCTCTAGCCCCTTCTCTAACTTAAATTAAGCAACCCCGGGTCAAACCACGCGTCTTCATGTCCTGGAGCGATTAGGAATCTCCATCCGGGTGCTAAGCCGAGGAAGCTATCAACGTCTGGGGACTTTTCGGCGAGATGACGGACATGGGTAGGCTGGAAGTAGGAGTCATCTTGGTTCGGCTCTCCACCAACCCAGATATACCAACCAGTTGTCCCTCCGACGGGGGGGTGTCGAAGGCCATTAATAGGTAGAACTCCGCTCGAATAGTCAATCGACAAACCCAGAATGTCGGACAGAGGTGCTTGGCAAAATTCCGCATTAAGTCGCTTGCACACCTCTACTTGAATTGATTCTCTAGTCACTCGGAATCTGCGCCTTCATCGCTCGTGAATAACGGCTCATATCTGCGCCCTCTCTTGATGAGCATGTCGGACACTCGGGTCTAACGGCATCAAGACTCCGCATGCGCATTTTATCGATTCCCCCGGTTTCATAGTGCTCCCGCACAAGAGCCGTTTTGTGACCGGCATTCTGGCGTGGCGTTGTTGCAGAGCAAATGGAACATGGCTTTCCCTGCACCGACGCTCGTTGGGCGGACGTTGTCGCACCAGAAGGCCTTTTGTAAGGAACAATGCCGAGTGCCTGCTCTACCTTCTTCAAGCCAGCTTGGATCGCATCCTCTAACTTCTCAATTATAGCTCCCTGACCGAAGGGGTCCCCAGCCCGGCTATTTTTTGCCGCGTTGGATCCGGCCTGAATTATTTCCGTTTCAGACTTTCCAGCTGATCTCGCCTCAGCCATCGCGGCAGTACGCGCAGCCGCCGCCTCTTCCCTCGCCAATTTCGCTGCTAGCAACTCAGATTGCGGAGATATTGCCGCAAGACCACTGGGGTCACTTTTATCAACCGGATCGTCTTCAACGTAGGCATACCAGTTGGGCCCTCCCTTGTACTCGATGGGGTCGGTTTGCATGAACCGCCCGAGAGTAGGGGAGTAAGCCCGGGCCCGCATGTGGTAGAGGCCGATTTCGGGGATCCACGGAGTTCCGTCGAACTGGAACCGGAACGCGTAGCTACCCACGCCCGGAAGCCCCGCCTCGTCGTAGGTGTTGAGTCCCAGGATGGCGCCCGACGCGCTGGAGAGCGCGATCGTCGATCCCATGCGGTCGGCGGTGACATAGCGCCGGTCGGCGCTGGCGGCGGGGGCGGCGCCTTCGTACCAGACCACGGTCTCGTCAGGGCGGGGGCCCGGAGCGAACCGGCGGAGCAGCGTGTTGGAGGCGTTGTACTCGGCGACGATCTGGTCGCCCTCGTACATAAAGCGCGTCTCGGCCGCGCCGTTGACCACGTGGAACAGCCGGTCGAGCCCGTCGTAGGCGAGCACGACGGAACCGGCGCTCTGCATCCGGTTCTTCAGGTCGTAG
>CAZZZQ010000774.1:0-1969 GCA_964658405.1 uncultured Sphingomonas sp. | reverse complement strand
TTCGCCGAAACAAGGCCACCTGCTCGCCGGAGCCGTGACCCGTCCTCGACGGAAGCCCGGATCAAGCGTCGCGCCACCTCCGCCTTCGGCAGGCCGAACAGCGCCGCGGTCTCGGCGAGGCGGCTTCCATAGGCCTCCGACAGCTCGGTGCGGAGCCGCGCCTTGCGGCGTCGAGGTCGGGCGACTCCAGCCAAGATCCCTCCCCGTTCCGGCCTCGCGAGGTCGCCATCGCCCGCCGTCGCAGACGGGGCACCGCTCGATCCGGCCAGGATCGGCGGCCAAGCGCCGGTGGCGCCCGGGTTGCGTCCAGCAACCCGCCCCTGGTTTGGCCCACAAACCGGTATCTTGTCAACCAACAGACACTATACTGACAAAATAAGTCGGCGCAGGAAGGGCGACCTCGCCCGCCCGAGCCGTCCGCTCGAAACCACCAGCCGCTCCGCGCGAAGCGCCCTTCGCAGGCGACCCCATTCCCGTAATACGTCGATCGGGCGATGATGGATGACAGCGATACCGCATTTCGTCATCATCGACATACGCTATTTCGCTGTTACGGCGACACGTTGATGTCTTAATCCTTCATTGCGATGATGCAGCATTACCCGATGTCGTGGCTTCGTCGGTGACGCATTAACGTATTTCAGCATTACAATAGCACTATAAAACCGTGTTCGGCTGATGCGGCAATGCCGGGGAACATCAATGACGACATGATGGATCACCGTCATCCCGCAGGGCATGGTCGACGTCATGATGGCCGTCATAGGTCGGACGTGCCCACCTCCGGGCCGAGCAGGAGAGGGTGTCGCATTTGACCTCGATCGCTACTTGGCGCCTATCCTCAAACCCGTTCGGCACTCTGCTGCCGGCTGAGGGTGCGATAGACCGTCGGCCGAGAGACCGAGAACAGCTCGGCCAAGTCGCTGATCGCGTACTCACCCGTATCGTGCATGCGGCGCAGCTCCTTCTGCTGCTTGTCCGACAGCTTCGGCTGCTTGCCCCTCAGCCTGCCACGGGCCTTTGCGATCGCCATGCCTTCGCGCGTGCGCAAGCGGATGAGGTCCGCCTCGAACTCCGCAAAAGTGGCCAGAATGTTGAAGAACATCTTCCCCATGGGATCGGCCGGGTCGTAGACGCTCGCTCCCAGCGCGAGCCGGACCCCGCGGGTCACGAGGCTGTCGGCGATGATGCGTGCGTCGGGCACCGATCGTGCCAGCCGGTCGAGCTTGGGCACGACGAGCGTGTCGCCGGTTCGGACGGCCGCGAGGGCCTGGTCGAGACCGGGTCGGGAGCGGTTGGTCCCGGTCAGTCCATGGTCGGTGTAGATCCGATCGGGTGTCACCCCGAGCTTTTCGAGGGCAGCCTTCTGTGCCGTGAGGTCCTGCTTGTCGGTGGAGCAGCGGGCGTAGCCGATCAGGGTCGTCGTCATGCCCTGGAGTGTACGTTTACCCTCCCCTGAATGACAACTTTATCGGACCACCTATCTGAGACAGCTTTTCGTGCGGTGGATCAACGAACGGCTCGGTCTCTCAAAACCGTCCGCTGAACGATCCCCTTCCGGACACACCACTCCACCGCAGACCCGCCGGGGCAACACCGGGCTATGCCGTCTGGCGGGCTCCCTGGCGCGCGAGAGCAGCGATGGGGTATGATCACTGCCATGGCGCAAGCTGGAGACACACCATGAAAGCCAAGGTGATGCCGGACGGACGCATGAGCCTGCCCGCCGACCTACGTCGGCGACATGGGCTCGGCGACGGAGGTGAGGTGATGGTCGAGGACATGGGCGACGCCATCGTGCTCCGCACCCTGGATCAGGTGGTGGCCCGCGCCCAGGCGCTCAGCCGGAGGCTGGTCGGCGACAAGCCCGGCGCTTCCGTCGACGACTTCCTCGCTGATCGAACTCGTGAGACCGAAACCGAATGACCAGCTGCGTCCTCGACGCCTCGGCCCTGCTCGCGCTCCTGCT
>CAZZZQ010000773.1:0-1971 GCA_964658405.1 uncultured Sphingomonas sp. | reverse complement strand
CACGACTACAAGCTGGGCCACCCGCACGGCCGCTCCCCCCATGGCTTCAAGGGCTCCGGCCCACTGTGGATGCGCGCCCGGAACATCGCCAACGTCGTCACCTTCTACTCCAGCGCAGACGGCACCGAATGGAAGAAGGCGAACTCCTACGAGGTCTCCGGCTACAACCACAACATCGGCGACGGCTTCCTCAGCCTCCGCCCAACCCTCTTCGCATCCGGCTCCGGCGAGGTCCTCTTCAAGTCGCTGCACTATCGTGCGCTGCTCACCTGATCGAACCGCAGACCACTCATTCGGCCCCGTAAAGTGACCTCTCCGGGCATCGGGCACCCCCCTCGACGCCGTGATATCGATATCCTGGCGCCGCCGGGGAACACTCCAAAGTCTGGGAGCTAAAGGTTTTTAAATCTAGGACTTGACGACGGACCCGCCGATGCCTATCTTCATCCGAACACACCATTCGGAATTCAGGAATCGTTTACAGATCAGGTCAATGCCATGCCGAAGCAGATGAAGATTAAATCGCCGGGTACCTACTCTCTTCACCGCGAACGCCAGCGCCGGCGCATCCTCGATGCAGCCGAGACGATCTTCGATGAGCGGGGAGTCGACCGAACCACGATGGCTGAAATCCTCTCCGTCACCGGCCTGCGCGCCTCCACCCTCTACGCCTATTTTTCGAAGAAGGACGAGATCATCTGGGCCATCTTCGGCGAGATGCGCGACGAGATCGTAGAGGACGTCAAACAGCGCCTCTGCAGGGCGAACACCGGCCTCGCCAAGATCACCGTCCTGCTCCAGTACATGGCAGAACAGCTCTCGAAGGACCCCGACACCGTCCGCTTCATGGCCCAGTTCGACGCCCTCTACGCCCGCGACTGGCCGGTAGAAAGCCCGCCGGCCTCCGTCAGCCGGCACAACGGCGAGGGCTTCGGCGTCCTCGGAGCGATGGTCCGCGAGGGCATCGCCGACGGCTCGCTCCGCCCCGATATCGACCCCGAACTGACCCTGCACGCCGTCGTCAACGCCGTGCTCGGAGCCCAGCGGAGACTCGCGTCCCTCGGCGCAAAGGCGGAGGCGGAGTACGGCCAGCCCGTTGACCGCCTCCTCCAGGAGATGATCCGCATCATCATCCTGGGCCTCAGCGCAGCCGAAGCCCCCACCCACCGGACCCCCCTGAAACCCGCTCCGCGACCCTCCGTGCGCAGACGCCTGCCCCGAAAGAGAACGCCATGAACCTGCACGTCCGCGCCCTGATCGCCGCCTCCGCCCTGCTCCTCCCCCTGACCCCCGGCACGCTGCAGGCCGCCGAGCCGAACAGCCCGCACCAGATCATCGCAGCCGACGCCAACTGGCGCTTCACCCTCGGCGACCCGGGCAACGCCGAGGCCACCACCTTCGCCGACAGTACCTGGCGCACCGTCAATCTCCCCCACGACTGGAGCATCGAGGGCCGCCCCGAGAAGACCAACCCCACCGGGGCCGGCGGCGGCTTCTTCCCCGCAGGCATCGGCTGGTATCGCCGCGCCTTCACCGCTCCCGCAGCCTGGAAGGGCCAGCGCGTCAGCGTGGAGTTCGACGGCGTCTACCGCGACTCCACCGTCTACCTCAACGGCCACAAGCTCGGCACACACCCCTACGGCTACTCCAGCTTCGCCTACGACCTCACCCCCGACCTGAAGCTCAACGGCCCCAACGTCCTCGCCGTCCGCGTCGACAACGCCGCCCAGCCCAACAGCCGCTGGTACACCGGCTCCGGCATCTACCGGCACGTCCGCATCGTCGTCACCGACCCAACCCACGTCGCCCACTGGGGCGTCTTCGTCACCACGCCCAACGCCACCGAAGCATCCGCAACCGTCTCGATCCACACAAAGCTCGTCAACGAGGCCGCCACCCCGGCAACCGTGACGATCAGGACCACCCTCTACGACCGCGCAGGAGCCGAGGCCGGCACAAAGGAATCGACCG
>CAZZZQ010000772.1:0-1978 GCA_964658405.1 uncultured Sphingomonas sp. | reverse complement strand
CACAGCGTGTCGTTGCTGGGTCGTAAATGTTGTGGCCGCTGGTGGCGGCGAGATAATTGGTTAAGTTCACGCTTCCATCTGGACCGGGGAGCATGTCGGCAGTGGCAGTGCCGGTCACAATGCCGACAGGAAGCACCTCGCGCCAACCTTCAAAGGAAAAGAAGAAGTAGGTATGCTTGCGCCAGGCTGGGCCACCAATGGTTCCACCGAACTGATGCTGATTGTGAAAGGGCTTTGCTTGATTTTGCTGATTCAGTTGGAAGGTATTTGCATCAAGGATCGAATTGCGCCAGAAGTCGTAAAGGGTTCCGTGAAATGCATCGTTGCCGCTTTTCATGACGGTGTTGACGGTGCCACCCGTTTCGCGTCCGTACTGGGCATCGTAGGTGTTGGTCATCACCTTGAACTCTTCGACCGCATCGATAGTAGGCGCTACATTTCAGGTGCCCGCGCCTCCACCACCCTGGGCAGAGACCGGCGCTCCATTCAGTGAGAACTGGTTCTGCGTGCCGGATTGTCCATTGATCGAGTACGCGTTGCTTTGGTCCCAGGCCCGCGTGCCAGAATTGCCGTTGGGGCCAAAGGTAGTCGTTGTAAAGCGGGTTCCCGGTGTCAGCCCGAGCAGAGAGTAAAGCTGGCGTCCATTAAGTGGCAGATTCTGAATTTTCTCAGGGTCGAGTACGGTGCCGAGTGAAGCGTCTGAGGTGTTGACCCCGGCACTCGAGTCATTGACCGTGACCGTCTCATTCACCCCGCCGGGCTTCAGGCGAAAAGTGAGAGCGACTTTAGCAGACACATCGACATGCACGTTGACCTGCGACTCGGTAACAAACCCCTGGGCCTGGACGGCCACGCTGTAGGTTCCGAGATCGATGAACGGTACGACAAATTGCCCGTCTGCGCCCGAGATTGCAGTGTATGTTTGCTGCGGCCCTGCGATCGTCACCTGTGCGCCAACAATGGCGGCACCTGTTGGATCAGCAACGGTTCCGGAAACCGTTCCTCGATACTCCTGCGCGTGACACGGCGACAAAGCCAGCAAGCTGAGAAGTGTAGGTGCCGCGAAGCAAATGGCCGAGTTTGCAGCGAAGCGGAATCTGGTCGCCATGGTTGATTCACTCCAACGGGGGAATTATGCCGGCTCGGAACGCCTGACAAACATAACCCACGAACACGTCCTGTCAAATCTTTTTTGGTGTGGTTGTTGAAAACCTTTCCAGCTCTCCCCTTCCGCTGCATCAGGATCGAGGCGAGGTTTGGCAGAGACCGGCCCCGGTTGGCATGGAAAGGTTCCCACTAGTGACAGCAAACCTAGCTTTTTTTGGCAGCTTGAATGCTTCCGCCAGTGACGTAAGCCCTGTTTTACGGTAAGGTTCTTCGCAGCATCGCGGAACCCTTCTGCGAGAGCCGGATCGCGAGGCACCCTCTTTGTCCAGAGCTAGTCATCCCCCGCAAGTGCTTCTCACGGGCTTTCTCCTTGCAGCGGCACTGTTCATCACTGCCACCAGCTCCGCGCAGCAACGACGTGTGTTGCCTGGCAGGCTCGCAGCCCCCGCAGCTGATCCTCTGGTTGGCGGCGTGCCCTCCTCGCAGCTTCTTCCTTTCGGGTTAACGCTTCCCTTGCGTGATTCTGCCGGCCTCCAGGCGCTTGTTCGCGAGCAGCAGGATCCTCGCAGCCCCAACTACCATCGCTATCTGTCCCGCGAGGAATTCACCAACCGTTTTGCGCCGACACAGGAGGATTACGACCGCGTGGTCGCTTTCGCCCAGGCTCGTGGCTTTACGGTGGCACGTACATTTGCGAACCGCTTACTCCTGAACCTTCGCGGAAGTTCCGCTCAGATAAACGGTGCCTTTGCTGTCACCATGCAGCTTCACCAGCGCTCGGGCGAGGCCAGAACCTATTACGCTCCTGACGTTGAGCCAAGCATCGACAGCTCGATGCCGATCCTTGACATTGTGGGGCTTAGTAATCGAG
>CAZZZQ010000771.1:0-1980 GCA_964658405.1 uncultured Sphingomonas sp. | reverse complement strand
GAGGACACGAATGCGTTCTTCCGCAAGGGCGACTTCGGGACGGTGCCGATTGCAGCGGATCGTGAGCCGGACGGGTCGATCGTGGCGAATACGGGCGATGAGTTTGCGTTTGAAGAGGTGCTGGGGACGCGGGGGCGGTCGACGGAGCAGTGGATGATCTGGCAGGCGGTGTACTCGCCGCAGGGGGCGGATGGGTATCCGGCGCCGGTGCTCGATCCGCGGACGGGCGTGATCGATAAGGCTGTGGTGCAGTACTGGCATGAGCACTACGATCTGGCGGCGATTCTGAAGCGCGACTGGACGACGCTGGGGCCGAAGCTTGAGGGAAAGATTCATGTGCAGGTTGGGGATGGGGATACGTACTTCCTGAACAACGCGGTGCACCTGCTGGAGAAGCAGCTGCAGGCAAGCACGGGTCCGCATAGCGACGCGCAGTTTCAGTATGGGCCGGGGATGCCGCACTGCTACACGGGCGGGCCGCCGGAGTATACGATGCAGCAGAACAATGCGAACTGGGCGCAGCGGGTGATTCCGCTGATGACGGAGCACATGGTGAAGACGGCTCCGGCGGGTGCGGATGTGAAGAGCTGGATTTACTGAGTCGCGAATGACCAGGAGAGGACGGGAGTGGCTGCATGGTGGAAGCTTTGATTCGTGTTGCGGTGGAGGCTGATCTGCCTCGGGTGCTTGCGCTGTATGCGGCGGCGGGGATTGATGATGAGCTCAGCTTTACGGTTGCCGAGGCGGGGGAGCAGCTGGCGGTGATGGCGAGCTATCCGAGTTATCGGCTGTTTGTGGCGGAGGTCGATGGTGTGGTCGCCGGGACCTATGAGCTGCTGATCATGGACAACATGGCGAAGCGGGGGCGGCAGCTCGGCATCGTTGAGGATGTGGCGGTTGATCCGGCGTTTCAGGGCAGGGGGATCGGGCGGGCGATGATGACGCATGCGCGCGAGGAGTGCCGGAAAGCGGCGTGCTACAAGCTGATGCTGTCGAGCAATCTGAAGCGGGAGGCGGCGCACCGGTTTTATGAGTCGCTTGGGTTTGAGCGGCATGGGTATAGTTTTTTGATTTCGGGTTAAGGGCAAGGGCGCCCTGGCGCCGGGCGGGCGCTACTTCGTGGGATGTTGGACGCTTCGCGTGGGTTAGGGGTGTTGCCAGAGGATTTGGCCGGAGCGGATGGTGGTTTGGATCTGGGTGAAGGCCTGCGGGTTTTGCATGGGGTCTGCTTTGAGGAGGACCAGGTCGGCGGTTTTGCCGGGCTCGATCGTTCCCTTCTGCTGCGAGACGCCGAAGCGGGCGGCCGGGGCTGTGGTGAGCATGCGCAGGATGTCGGGGCCGGTGAGGCCGGCATGGGTGAGCGCGGTGAACTCGTCCGTGGTGTCGTAGTCGGTCATGTAGCCTACGTCGGTTCCGAAGAGGAGCTCGCCGCCTAACTGGTGGAAGCGGGCTACCTCGGCGGTGATCGGGTCGAGGTAGGCCGGGTTCTTCGTGACGGTGGTGGCGAACATCTTGAGCGTTGGGACCATGGCCATGTGGTGGTCGATGATGGAGCGGAGCACGGTGTCGTCGACTCCGGCGGTGGTGTCGACGGCGTGGGCGAGGACGTCGACGTTGCTATCGATGGCTACGTTGACTCCGGCGAGGTTCGACTCATGCGCGAAGACGAGCTGGTGGTGCTGGTGGGCGACCTCGGCGGCGGCCTGGGCGTTCGCGATGGGCATGGGCAGAACGTTGCCGTGGGCGATGTAGGAGCCGGTGAAGAGCTTCAGGAGGTCGGCGCCTTCGGCTAGGTTGCGCTGCTCGTCGCGGGCGGCGGCGGCGGGGTCGGCGGGCTGGTCCATCAGGTAGAGGAGGAACTTGGGGAGGGTGTCGCGGAGGTAGTAGGGGATGCCGTGGGGCGGGTACTGGGGTCCGCCGGCGGTGTAGATCCTGGGGCCGAGGAGCTCGCCGTGCTCGATGCGGCGGCGGAGGGGGAGG
>CAZZZQ010000770.1:0-1986 GCA_964658405.1 uncultured Sphingomonas sp. | reverse complement strand
TGCCGCGGCCTTGCCGGTTCAGGCAAGACAGCCATTATCGTCGAAGATGCTCATTCGGAGGCCTCTGCGCGCCGGCGCGTCCTCATCGTCCAACCAACCAAGGCCCTCTGCGACGCCACCAAAAGACGCCTGGATCGCTTCTGCCCGCGTCCATACCGTGTGCTGGTCTACCACTCTGACAATACGACGAATGTCACTGGCACAATCGTGCTGACGATGCGCAGCGAGCACCAGCTCGGCGAGATCATCATCATGACGCACGCTGCTTTCCTGAGCCTCGGCGACTCGTGGCCCGAGCAGGCTGCGTTGTACTCCCTGATTGTCGACGAGACCTTCGGCAACGTTCTCGTCGGCAACACCCTGCAGATGCCCGAGAGCCACTCGTTCATCACCGACCATCTCACCGATCTGATCGACTACAAGCCCGGCTACAGCAGGATCGAGTTCCGGCAGGACAACGTCAAGCACCTCAAGTTCATCAAAAAGATTGCGAAGAACGCGTATGGCGACCAGCTCTATCAGCAGGTCCAGCACCTCGCCTCCTACATCGCCAACCCAGGCTTCGAGGTCCACGTCGAGGACGCCAGCTATCTCCGGATGATGCGCGAGGACCGCACGCAGAAGACCAACGTCTACTACTTCGCGCAGCTCAAGCCGTCAGTCCTGATCGAGCCCGGCTGGCGCGACGTCATGGTCTACTCGGCATGCTTTTCGGAGAGCCTGATGTACCTGCTGTGGCAGGATCGCATCGACTGGGTCGAGGTGGGAGACGAGGTCAACAACCGGCTCACGTACCGGGATGCTCATCCGGGTGGTGAGAAGACCACGATCTACTATTGCGCCGCCGGCAATTGGTCGAAGAAGTACCGCGACACGCCGATCGATGGCGACGATGCTATCCTCCAGGTTCAGAACAACGATGGTTCGTCACGCCGGATGACTTATGGCGAGTTCTTATTCTCTATGATCTCGAAGATGACAGCGCCACATGCCGACAAGCTCGTCTGGCTGCGCAACAAGGATCAGCACGCCGACGATCTCGCCTTCGGTCCCAATGTAAGGTGTCAGGAGATGCCAGCCTGTCCACACGGTCTCCACGACTACGTGTCGTGCAACTGGTGCGTCGTGACGGCGGCCTACAATCCCCCAAACTACATCTACGGATACCTCGCTGCGCATGGGATCGACAGCGACGCCACGCGCAAGGCCATCAATTTCGCCAACGTCTATCAGGCGGTGATGCGGTCCGCTGTTCGTGATCCCGACTTTGCGGGTGAACGCTACCTGATCGTGATGGACAAGTCGGCTGCCGACTACCTCGGTTATCTTATTCCCGGGGCGACCATCTCTTCGCTCCCCGGATGTGAGTTCACCCAGAAAGCTTGCAAGTCCGTTGGTCGAAAGAAGGAGCACGCCAGTGCCGCTGCGCGTAAGGCCGCCTGTGTCGCTCGCGCCATCGAGAAGGACATCAAGGAGATTGAGAGCTTGGTCGCTATGGCGGCTCCGATGGTTGCCTACGATGGGATGCTGAGTCGCGATGTGAACGAGTATTTTGTCGATCGCGTAATTGGTTTCGTCGCCGCAGGCGGTGAGGAAGCAAGTAACGAAACCAGTTATAGAAATACTAATTACGTAACCACAACCTCTGCCGGTTATCCCTATCAATTCCTAGATGATATTGTCGAGAGCGCCAATGAGGGAGGCGCTAAAGCGCTGCTGAGCAACGCTCAGAACTTCATCATGCCGATTTATAGATCTGCGAAGCAATCCTCCCTCGGCTACGGGGGCGTCGAAGTCCGCTGGCGGTCACATGATGGCTTTATCCACATGCTGAGGCGTTGGTCCGAGACCGAGTTCTGCGCATCCAAGGCAGAAATGCCTTTGTTCGGGCATGCCTACTTCGGCCCTATGACTGATCCGGGCTACCGGAGGACGGCAGATACCGCGCAATTTGTCTATGGCGTGGTGATCGACGTCGATGACGGC
>CAZZZQ010000769.1:0-1986 GCA_964658405.1 uncultured Sphingomonas sp. | reverse complement strand
GAAAACCTTATGGATATCGAAGACCGGGCAGACGTCCGGATTGCCCGGATCGGTGCGGCGGATCCGCTCAGGATCGGTGACCATAGTCTTCAGCTTGGCGCGAAGATCTGCCTCCGGCTCGGAGAGAAGGAGAGTGTTCCTATAGCTCTTGGACATCTTCCGACCGTCGAGGCCGGGCAGCTTGGGCGATGGCGTAAGCAGCACCTCGGGCTCTGGCAGAACGGTCTCAACGAACCAAGCGGACTTGAGCTTGGTCTGGTGAGCGGCCTGGACCAGTTCGTGGGTCGTAAAGTCGTTCTTATTCGGCTGCGCGACGATCTTGCGGGCCTTGGTCTTTACTGCTTCCAGCTCCCATGGTGCGGCCTGCGGACTGAAGAAGAACTTGCCGGGGTAGAGCGAGTTGAAACGACGGGCGACCTCGCGCGTGATCTCGACGTGGGCCTCCTGATCTTTCCCAACGGGAACGTACTTCGGCTGATAAAGCAGGATATCGGCGGACTGGAGGAGAGGGTAGCCAAGGAACCCGTAGGTGGCGAGGTCCTTCTCTTTGAGCTGCTCCTGCTGGTCTTTGTAGGTGGGTACGCGCTCCAACCAGGTGACAGGGGTAATCATGCTGAGCAGACAGTTGAGCTCGAAGTGCGCCGGCACCTTGCTCTGGATGAAGAGCGTGCATAGGTTGGGATCGAGGCCCCCAGCGAGGAAGTCCAACGCGACGTCGCGGATGTTCTGACGCAGCAACGTGGTGTCGGCGTAGTCGGTGGTAAGGGCGTGGTAATCGGCGATGAAGAAGTAGCACTCGTACTGGTGCTGGAGCTGCACCCAGTTGTAGAGCGCACCCATGTAGTTGCCCAGGTGGAGGCGGCCGGTGGGACGCATTCCGGAGAGGACGCGAGGGCGTTGAATGAGCGGAGAATCGGGAGTCTGATCTGGCATGCGTGGCTTCTGGCTTCGGTAGGCCCTGGCCGGTTGCGCCAGGTGCAGATGCTGATGATACGGGAAATGGCTGCGGACTGCGGCTTTGAGCCCGCCGAGGCAGCGTACGGGAGTGATTTACAGGTTAAACAAAATGGAATCGAAGGCGTTCTGCAAGGGGCCGAGGAAGATACGAACGATCAGGCCACCGCCAAGGATCATGATGAAGAACATGCCAAACATTCCAATGCGGTCGTAGACCTGGAGGGCTTTGTAGGGGAGGTAGTGGCGCAGGATGCGGCTGCCGTCGAGCGGCGGTACCGGGATCAGGTTGAAGACGAAGAGCACCAGGTTGATGAGGATGACAAAGTAGAGAAACAGCGCGATGGGAAAGAGCTGCGGCAGGTCTTCCGTGGAGACTCCGGGGTAGTGCGAGGCCAGGGCCACGGCGGTGGCCACGGCACGCAGGCCGTCGGGGATGGCATGTTTGAGGATCAGCAAAAGCACCAGCGCAAGGGTGGCCGATAGCAGGTTGCTGGCCGGGCCGGCGAGGGTGACCAGGATATCGTCGCGACGCGGGTTTCTGAAGTTGCGCTGAGTGACCGGGGTAGGCTTGGCCCAGCCAAAGAGCATGCCCCCGTAGACGAGTCCGATCAGCGGGAAGAGCACGGAGCCAAAGGGATCGAGGTGCTTGAGAGGATTCAGGGTGACGCGGCCGAGCATCTTGGCCGTGGGATCGCCCAGCCGCCACGCAGCCCAGGCGTGGGCGCACTCGTGCACACTGAAGGCAAGGATTAAAACGACGACCTGGAACAGGATGAGGACGACACTCTGACTCATATTTGTTAGCTTACCGAAAGACTGCGGGCAGAGGGCGTCAGGTGCCGGATTTCCCTGAAACGTAAAGCCAGCACGACAGATTGAGGTGAGAGATGGCTTGCGATCCAACCGAACTGAGACATATCCCGCTGTTTGCCTTGCTGGACGACGAGGAACTGGCCGTTCTGGCGTCGCAGGTAGAGCTGCGCAAGTTTGCGGCGCGGCAGCGCATCTACAAGATCGGCGATGCCGGCG
>CAZZZQ010000768.1:0-1990 GCA_964658405.1 uncultured Sphingomonas sp. | reverse complement strand
AGAAGATTCGCGTCAACGCCATCTCCGCCGGCCCGATCAAGACGCTGGCCGCTCGCGGCATCGGCGACTTCTCGAAGATCCTCAACGCGGTCGAAGAGCGCGCACCCCTCCATCGCAACGTCGATGCTGCCGAGGTGGGCAACACGGCCCTCTTCCTCGTTTCAGAACTGGCCAGCGGAATCACCGGCGAAGTGACGTTCGTCGACTGCGGTTACAACATCACCGGCCTATAATCGAACCCTCTCGGCAGCCGCCTCCGAGCGGCTGCCCTCTTCCTTACTCCGGCCAGGGCTCAACGAATCTGAGGGACCTCAAGCTCGCTTCCTGCTACCAGGGTCCGCACCGTTCTTCCGAAGGAGTCCTTTCATGCCGCTGTACGACCTTTTGCTTCCCGAATACGACGACGAGATTCGCAAGACACGCGCTACGCTAAAACGGCTCCCGGAAGAGATGGCGGACTATAAGCCCCATGAGAAGTCCACGCCGCTGGCAAAGCTGGCTGGCCATACCGCCCAGATGCCCGAGTTTTTCTCATTCATTCTGACCACGGCTGAGGTTGATCTGGCGACCACCTCCGTCAAGCCATATGTCATGACCACACGGGAGGAGCTTCTCGCCACCTTTGACGTCGCCGCGGCGACCGCCCGCGCCGAACTCGCCGAGACCGCTGACCGCGCGATGCATGAGAACTGGAAGCTCTGCGCTGGCAAGCACAACATCTTCACCGGATCGCGCTACCACGCTGCTCGGAGCCTCTTCTTCAACCACATGATCCACCATCGCGCACAGCTCGGTGTCTACCTGCGGCTCAATAATCTGGCCGTCCCCAACTGCTACGGACCCACCGCGGACGAGCAGTAGAGGCCGCGCGACGGGAGGCAGATCAGCGCCTCCCGTCCTACTCTAGCTCCGGTAGATGACGCCGTTCTTCATTACAAAACTCACGTGGGTCACCGTCGAGATATCCTTCAAAGGATCACCCGGGACTGCCACTACATCCGCGTAGTACCCCGACTTCAGCTCCCCGATCTGCCTTGCCCACCCCAACAACCTCGCCCCATGCAGCAGATCCGCCTGCAGAACGGCGACCGGCTGCATGCCGTATTGCACCATCAGCTCCATCTCGTGCGCCTGCGTTCCGTGCGGAAAGGGGCCGACGTCGCTCCCCATCGCCATGGGCACGCCAGCCGCAAGCTGCTTCTTGAACTCGTCGGCATGGAATGCGATTAGCCAGCGTTCCCGCGACTCAGCCAGCTTGCTGGAGGCATGATCGGCGAAGTACTCCGAGATCGCGAAGGTCGGGACGGCGTAGATCTCCCGCTCCTTCATCAGCCGCATCGTCTGCTCGCTGAGCTGGTAGGCATGATCGACCGACGCCACGCCTGCGGCAGCGGCATAACCCGCTCCCGGCTCGCCCGTCGCATGCACGGCCACGCCTCGTCCGGTGCCAGCCTTGCCGCCAACGCGCTCCGCCTCGGCCACAGCCGCCTTCATCGATTCCGGAGAGTATTGATACGGCGCCGTGAAGACCCTTTCCACCAGGTCATCCCGTCCCGTCTCGTACATCTTGGTGAAGTCCGCGCCGATCTTGCGCTGCTCCCGCATGACCTTTACGACCTCAGCGGTGGAGTCAGCGTAGTCCGCGTTTGAGAGCAGCTTCTCGGCCGGGTTGTATCCAACGGTGTCCTCGTGGCCGCCAGTCAGCGAGATCGCATTGCAGCTGACGCGCATGCGCGGCCCGGGGATCAGGCCGGAGTTGATGGCGTTCCGAACGGCGACGTCGGCGCATCCAGCGCCCTCCGTGCCCATATCCCGCTCGGCTGTAAACCCTGCCATCAGGTCAGTCTTGGCCGCAGCCGCTGCAATCAGCGTTCGCTGAGGAACGGACTCCTGGACGGTCTGCAGGTCCTCCGGGGTTCCCTCGTGCAGAAAGAGATGCACATGCGCATCGATCAAGCCCGGCATCAACGTCACGTCACCGAGGTCGAGC
>CAZZZQ010000767.1:967-1996 GCA_964658405.1 uncultured Sphingomonas sp. | reverse complement strand
GGTGCCTTCGTCGACATGGGCGGCATCGACGGCCTGCTGCACATCACCGACATGAGCTGGGGCCGGCTGACCCATCCGCGCGACCTGGTCAACGTCGCCGATGAAATTCAGGTCAAGGTCCTCAAGTTCGACAAGGACAAGCAGCGTGTTTCGCTCGGCTTTAAGCAGCTGACGCCTGACCCGTGGCTCGATGCTGTCGAGCGCTACCCGGTGGGTGCGCGCGTGCGCGGCCGCGTTCTTTCAGTCACCGACTACGGGGCATTCGTTGAGCTGGAGCAGGGAATTGAAGGCTTGGTGCACGTCTCTGAGATGACCTGGTCCAAGCGCATGAAGCATCCCTCGAAGATGCTCAAGCCCGGCGACGAGGTGGAGACGCTCGTCATCAGCGTCAACCCGAACGACCGTCGCATCTCGCTCGGCATGAAGCAGCTGCTCGAGAACCCGTGGGAAAACCTTTCCGACCGTTACCCGACTGGCGCGATCGTCGAAGGCCGGGTGCGCAACCTGACCGATTTCGGTGCATTTATCGAGATTGAGGACGGTATCGACGGCCTGGTGCATGTCTCGAACCTGAGCTGGACCAAGCGCGTCAAGCATCCGTCTGAGGTGCTGAAGAAGGGCGAGAAGCTGCGCGCTGTGGTTTTGGGCGTGGAGCCTGAGAATCGCCGCCTTTCACTCGGCATTAAGCAGCTGGAGCCCGATGTCTGGGAGACCTTCTTTGCGCAGCATCGCGCAGGCGATGTGGTGCACGGCAAGGTTCTGCGCACCGCGCAGTTCGGCGCATTTGTCGAGATCGCGGAGGGCGTCGAGGGTCTGTGCCATATCTCAGAAGCCACCGACGCACAGGGTTCGCCTGCTGCGCTCGAGGCTGGCCAGGAGCACGAGTTCAAGATCATCAAGATGAACCAGGAAGAGAAAAAGGTCGGCCTGAGCCTTCGCGCGATTGGCGAAGAGGGCAGCCGCGCCGATGTGGAGGCCTATAAGGCTCCCGTATCGAGCTCGACAACGACCCTGGGCGACCTGATGAAC
>CAZZZQ010000767.1:0-957 GCA_964658405.1 uncultured Sphingomonas sp. | reverse complement strand
CAGAAAAGCGCCACCGACCTGGTGGCGCTTTTCTGTTTGTCGAAGCTGATTTACATTCGCCTATTTGCCGACGTGGAAGTTATAGGTCACGGTCAACTTGGCGTCGAACGAGCTGACCAGCTTGTCCTTGCTTTTTTCACCCTTGTACTCTGCCCAGAGCTTGTAGTCGGTGTCGGCCGGCAGCTGGCCGAAGCGGTAGCTGCCGTCGGCGGTCGCGATAAAGGTTTTGACCACGTTGGTTTTCTGGTCCTGCAGGTAAACAATCCCACCTGGCAGCGGCGTCGATCCGCTGTCGAGCACCTTGCCTTCGATCACCTTGGCGGCGGCCTGCGCCTGCGCTGAGGGCGCGCCGGCAAGCATTGTGAGCGCCGGCCCGCCTGAGAGCAGCAGCATGCACAGGGCGCGTGCTGCCGCGCGGTCAAGGCCGTGTTGCTTGGCCCAGCGTGCCGCGCGGGTCGACCGTTGTCCGTGTGTCCATTGCTTTGCTGCTGCCATCGGCGTGCCTCCACTACTCTTCTTCATCTTCGCTGGTCTTCGGCTCGTCCTCATCGATCTCTTCGTCGACGCGCGCCAGTTCCAGCGGCTCTGTCGCAACGATCTCATATTCGGTACCGCACTCGTCGCAAGTGATCGAGTCGCCTTCTTCTATGTCGTCAGTGTCGATATCGAGTGCATTGTCGCATTCGGGGCAAAGCATGGAAGTTCCTCCGGTAGCCAAATTGGGGTGTAAGGTTGTGAGCAACAGCGGTGCGCCGAGTTACTCGCACCTATGCCTGCCGCCTGTGGACGGATTCTTCCGGGCTGCCCCCGAAGAGGCATACCCCTTCAGCCTAAGGATGCGCGGAACGACACCGCGACTCCCGCGAATTTCTCAGGAGACTCTCTACGATGCAGAATCGCTTCAATTTTCGGTACGTGCTGGCCGGCTTTCTTCTGTTTGTTTCCGCATCGGGAACA
>CAZZZQ010000766.1:0-1996 GCA_964658405.1 uncultured Sphingomonas sp. | reverse complement strand
CGTCACCCACAGCACCAGCAGCGCCGTCGCCACCGCCTTATGCAGAGACTGCTTGCGGAAGATAAGGCTTGCAATCGATCCAAGGACGAAGGTCACAACGGCTCCAATCAGGACGTACCAGGTAAAGGCCACTTTGGGAATACTGATGCCGATCGAGTGCTCCTGTCCGAAGAGCAGATCCGTAGTCAGATTGAACTTCGACTGCGGGAGCAGCCACAGCGCCAGGTTCAGACTGAAGCCGCAGATCATTCCGATAATGGCGCCGGTCTGCGTCGCAAACTTCGTCAGCGTCCCCAGCAGAAATACGCCCAGCAGGCAGCCATAAGCTACGGACGCGATCGACAGTCCCGTCTCCACCACGTGGCCTTTGCCGCCTGCATGGATGCTGTACACCGCAATCGCAAACAGCACGAATGCCCACACCACGGTCGAACTGCGCGAGATCAGCATTCGCTCCCGATCGTCCGCCTGCGGCCGCAGGTGCATGTAGAAATCCACCACTGTAGTCGAGCTGAGCGAGTTCAGCGCCGCCGAAAGATTCGACATTGCCGCCGCCAGGATCGCCGCAATCAGCAGGCCCGCAATCCCCAGCGGCATCTGCTGCACAATGAAGCTTGGAAAGATGCGGTCAGCGGAAGAGAACGCCTGCGGATGCAGCCCGTAAAACACGAACAGTCCTGCGCCGATCAACAGGAACAAGCTGAACTGCAGCAGAATCACCACACCCGACGACAGCAGCGCCAGTCGCGACTCGCCCAGGTTCCGCGCCGCGAGCATGCGTTGCACCATCAACTGGTCGGTGCCGTGGCTGGCCATCGTCAAAAACGTACCGCCCAGCGCGCCGGCCCAGAAGGTGTACGACTCGGTCAGGTTCAACGCGAAGTGGAAGACATGGAACTTGCCCGCTGCGCCCGCCACAGCGTGAATCTGCTGCCAGCCGCCTGGAACATGGCTTCCCAGCGTCGAGATCGCCACAATCGTGCCGCCGATGTAGATCGCCATCTGCACTACGTCGGTCCAGATCACTGCAGCCATGCCGCCTTCAAAGGTATACAGCAGCGTGAGGAACGAGATGATCGCGATGGATAACGTGTCATTGGTGCCAATCGCAATGCCCACCACGATCGAGACCGCAAACACTCGCACGCCTTCGGCCGCCGCACGGGTCAGCAGAAAGAGTCCGGCCGTCACCTTGTGCAGCGTCGGTCCGAAGCGCTGGTCGATCAACTGGTAGGCGGTCAGCATCTCGCCGTGGAAGTAACGGGGCAGAAAGATCACCGCCACAACGACACGGCCGATCATGTAGCCCAGCACAATCTGCAGGAAGCCGAAGTCGCCCGCAAACGCTACGCCTGGAACCGAGATGATCGTCAGCGTCGAAGTCTCTGCCGACACGATCGACAGCGCAATCGCCCACCACGGAATCGTATTGTTCGCCAGGAAGTACGACTTCAGCGATTTGTCCGTCTTGCCCGCTGCGTTCTTCGCACCGGAGTTACGAAAGCGCAGTCCAAACAGCGTGATGCCAATCAGATACACCACGATCAGCGCCAGGTCGAAGGGACGCAGGCGCGAGGGCGTATACAGCAGCAAGGCGATCAATCGAAGGGGTGTCTGAGGCAACGGTGCGTGTCTCCTGTTTCTACGTGCAGCGTCTCCGCGTAACGGAACTCTCTGAGTCCAGTTACCGACTTGCGTGGATGAAGGTTATGATAACGGGCTGAGCCGATAATGGTCTGGCCGCAGCGCGATTCGCTCCGGACCAGGTTCAGGAGGAGAAACGAAGTTGGCTTACTTTTTGGCGCTGGATGCAGGTGGGACAAAGACAACATGCGTTTTAGCGGACGAGACACAGGTGCTGGCGACCGCGTCGAGCGGTAGCGTGAAGCTGATGCGCGTCAGTGAAGCAGAAGCAACGGCGCGACTGCTGGAGTTGCTCCACGAGGTCGCGCATCAGTCCGGCGTCCTCGACGAGGGGCAGGAACTGGTCAGGCGC
>CAZZZQ010000765.1:0-1999 GCA_964658405.1 uncultured Sphingomonas sp. | reverse complement strand
GGACGAAGGAGCCAGCAGCGTCTGACCTTCTCCCGATCGCCGTAGAGCGATTGAACGCGGGGAGGTTGGATAATGCCTCGCAGGTTGACGCAAACTACCTGCGTCGGACGGACGAGCAGCTCTTCGCGCGGCCGAAGCCAGCCGCGTGACGATGCTCCGGATCACGGCGGCGACGATTCCGGATCTAGCAGCGGTGCTTGATCTGGAGCAGGAATGTGTGGAGGCCCCGCACTGGCGAGCGGCAGACTACGAGGCAATCGTCGCGCGAGAGGGTCCGGTGCGACGATGTCTGCTCCTGGCGAAACGAGACACGGAGCTGGTCGGGTTTGCGGTGGGAGGCCTGGTCGGCGAGGACGCGGAGCTTGAAAGCGTGGTGGTTCGAGGGCAGGCACGACGCGGCGGAGTCGGCCGGGAGTTGTGCCGGAAGGTAATGGGTTGGGCGGTGCCGCTGGGAGCGACGGCGCTGAACCTCGAGGTCCGAGCGTCCAGCCGGGGCGCAATCGCTCTATACGAGGGGCTGGGATTTGTGGCAATCGGCATGCGTCAGCGGTATTATTCAGCCCCTGAGGATGATGCGGTGTTGATGCGACTGGAGCTGTGAGGCGGTTCACCGGCAGCTTCGGAGCGGCGTACAGGAAGCAGCTTATAATCGAGGGACTTATGGTTCGTGACGGATATCTTTACGCATTTGGACTTGGAGTTGTAGCGGTCCTGCTTTGGTGGCTGACGAAGATCTCTGCGCTGGTGGCGATTCCGATCGTCCTTGCGCTGTTCTTCCTTTGGTTCTTCCGCGATCCCAACCGGGCGATTCCTTCGCTCCCCGGACAGATCGTGTCGCCTGCAGACGGCGTGGTCACCGAAGCTGAGTGGATCGAGACCGTAACAGGAAGCCGGCTGCGGCTCAGCATCTTCCTCAATGTCTTTGACGTGCACGTCAATCGCGCCCCGGTCAGCGGGACGGTCAAGATCGTCGAGCATCGCCCGGGCCAGTTCATGAACGCGATGAATCCCGAGTCGGTTTTGAATAACGAGCAGACTCTGATCGTTATCGAAGGCGATGGCTACGACGTCGGCTTCAAGCAGATCGCGGGTCTCCTGGCTCGTAGAATCGTCTGCAATGTGAAGCCGGGCGACAAGATCGAGCGCGGCCAGCGGGTTGGACTGATCAAGTTCGGTTCAAGGGTCGACGTTCTGATGCCTGCCGACGCAAATCTCCGGGTCAAGATGGGTGCCCGGGTCAAGGGCGGATCGACGGTCCTTGCGATGATTCCGCAGCCCGGCGACCTGGATGTGAACGCCGTCCAGGGGGCTTGATGGCTGGCGAGATCACAGAGCATCTGACGTCAGAAGGAAAGCCGCGGAGACGCCCGAGCCGCGGCATGTACGTCCTGCCATCGCTCTTTACCGCGGGAAACATCGCAGCCGGCTACTATGCGATCACGCAAGGGATTCAGGGCTCCGCAGCCGACCCGGCCTTCTTCGATCGCGCGGCATTGGCGATCGGGTTTGCGGTGCTGTTTGACGGCGTCGACGGCCAGGTAGCGCGACGTACGAGCACGACAAGCGACTTCGGCAAGGAGCTTGACTCGCTTGCCGACGTCATCACCTTCGGCGTGGCACCGAGCCTGCTTGCCTACATGTGGGGCTTCCGGATGCTCCCGGCGATGGTGCACCCGCTCATGCGGGAGCGGATCCTGCACGCCGGGGTCTTCGTCTGTTTTCTCTTCCTCATCTGTGGGGCATGCCGGCTGGCTCGCTTCAATATCAGCATCAATCCTCAGCCGAGGAACCCGGGCAGGCCGGGACGCAAGTACTTCGTTGGCATGCCGATTCCTGCCGGCGCGGGTGTGATCGCCTCGGTCATCCACTTCTTCAATGGCTCGCCCATCTACAACCCCTGGATCTCCGTGGTCTGGCTGCTGCTGATTCTGGGAACAGGCTTCCTGATGGTGAGCAGCTGGCGCTTCTGGAGCGGAAAAGAGATCGACGGCGGGGGACG
>CAZZZQ010000764.1:0-2000 GCA_964658405.1 uncultured Sphingomonas sp. | reverse complement strand
CCGCAGGTGGTGGCGAGGGAGAATCCGGTGGCGGAGAGCAGGAGGTCGGTCGCGTCTGCGGAGCCGAGGTTGCGGAGGAGGATTGTCGGGGAGGCGTCGGTCGAGAGCGCGAGCGATGGAGCGTCCGTGAGGGTGAGACGGGCTAGATAGGCTGCGGATCCGGCGCAGAGGCTGCCTGAACAGCTGCCGGATGGGAGAACCCCGCTGTGAATGGTGGAGGGGAGCGCGGCGGTTGGGTTGCTCAGGGCCAGGTCGAAGGTCTGGGTGGGGAGCAGGGCGGAGCTTGCGGTGGGCGCTGCTGCTCCTGCAAAGACAGGGGAGCCGGAGGCGTCGACGGTCAGAGAGGTGAGGTTGAGCGGGAGGCTGGCGTAGTTTGGATTGCCGGCTGCGAGTCCGCCGAAGCGGGCGACCTGGTCGACGGCGGTCTTGCCGTCGGCGTCGGGCGCGGCGATCCGCATGGCGAAGCTGGAGCCCGCCTCGGAGAGAGGTGTTCCCGGAAGGAGCGGGGTGGAGAGCGTTCCTGTGGCCCATACTGCGCCGGACGCAGCGGGGACGATCGACGACTGGTTGCCGGGAGCGAGAATGGTCGAGCTGAGGACGGCGCTGCCGTCGAGCGGCATGCGGAGAAGGACCTGGTAGGGGACCGCTGCGAGAGGGGTCGCGGCGGACGCTATGGGGAACTGACCGAGGGCGACGGAGCCTGAGAGCAGGAGGTTGTTGGCCGTGGGGTCGAGTGCGAGCGAGGTGATGCCGTCGCCGGGGATGAAGGTGGAGAAGGTGATGCCGTCGCCTGCGGGGGGGAGCCGGGTGAGGAATCCCGAGGTGACGCTTAGCGTCCGGGGGATGAGTGCGGCGATCGTCGGGAAGCCGGGGGCGGAAGTGAAGCCGGCGATGAAGGCGTCGTCCGCGACGTCCGCGGCGATGACCAGGGGAGAGGTGTCACCGTTGGCTCCGCTGAGGTAGGTGGCATAGCGAAGGGTCGAGCCGTCGGTCGAGAAGCTTTCAACGAAGCCGTTCTGGGTGCTGCCGTAGGCGGGAGCCTGTGTGATGGCCGAGGGGCTGACGGGAAGGTCCGCTCCATAGATCAGGCCCGTGATGAAGACAGCGTCAGCGGTCACGGCGATGGCGGAGGCGGCGATGCGCCCGCCTCCGCTGAAGGTAAGGAAGCGGAGGTTGAGGTTTGCGTCAAAGCTGGCGACAAACGAGTTGATCGTACTGCCGGTGATGGTCGGGAAGGCGGAGCCCGAGGTGGATTGCAGGGCTCCGGAGGTGGTCGTTCCGGTGATGTAGAGGTTGCCGCCAGGATCGGCTGCCATGGCGAGCCCGATGTCTCCGGCGGCTCCCAGAGAGGCTTCGCCGAGGAGCGTGGTCGCGGTGGAGTCGGTCTTGAGCAGCCGCACACCGTCCTTTTGATCCAGCAGAAGGTACAGATTGCCCGCTGAATCGGTGTGGACGGCGTTGAACTGGCCCTCGTGGGCGACGGAGTGAAGCCCTGCAAAGGCCAGATGCTGCTGCTGTGTTGCCTGCGCGTTGAGTTTCGGCGTACAGAGGCAGAGGCCGAAACACACGAGTTGTAGGGCCGCGCAGAGCGCTTTCGGCAGAGGGGGCATGGCAAGTGGCCGCGGTTGCTGCACAGGCTGCGGCCTGTCCGTCGAGATCCATGAGAAGGTCTGGTGCTTACGTGGTTGACGAAGGTATGTCGATGGGTACTATAGGGCCTCCCGCGCCGTTCGTATACGTTACTTTCCTTCAGTAGCGACCGGTGCGGTCGGAGGATGCAGCAGTTCGCCGAATCCCCGTGCATACATCTCATCGACAAATTTTGCGTGATCGAGATAGCGGATGGCCTGCATTCCGAAGGCGAGCGCGGCTTCGATGTTGTCAGCGCGGTCGTCGATGAAGAGGATCTTTGCGGGATCGGTCGCGAGACCGGTGGCGGCATGCTGGTAGATGGCCGCTTCGGGCTTGGCGATCTTGAGCTCGTGGGACCAGGTGCAGTG
>CAZZZQ010000763.1:0-2001 GCA_964658405.1 uncultured Sphingomonas sp. | reverse complement strand
CCGCGATCTCCTGCACCGAGATCTTTTCGAACTCCTGCGTCTCCAGCAACGCCCCCAGCGCCTGCTGCAGAAGCAGGCGTGTGCGGCGGATGCGCGGATCGACGATCTCATCTGTGGCGTGCGTCATCACAACTCTCTTCTCCAGACTACCCACTGCAACGCAGACAAACAACAGTAGTTGCTCTATTCTGAATCGACACCTGTTGTTTAGACATCAACTGTCGTAAGGAGATTCACCCAAATGCCCACACTTCTGCATATCGACTCAAGCCCGCTCGGCGACCACTCCATCTCGCGCCACCTCACCGCCGAATTTGTCGCCTCCTGGAAGGCCGCGAACCCCTCCGGCAAGGTCATCACGCGTGACCTCACCGCAACGACGATTCCGCCGATCTCGGGCGCATGGGTTGGCGCCGTGTATACGCCGGTCGCAGCTCTCACCGCCGAGCAGAAGCAGCTCACCGCGCAGTCCGACGAGCTGATCGCCGAGCTCGAAGCGGCCGACGAATACGTCATTGGCGTCCCGATGCACAACTTCGGCATCCCCTCCGCCCTCAAGCTCTGGATCGACCAGGTCTGCCGTGTCAACAAGACCTTCTCCTACGCGACCGGCGCACCGGCCGGCCTGCTCAAGGGCAAGAAAGCACACATCTTCACCGCATCCGGCGGAATCTACGACGCTGGCACGGCCTACGCCTCATTGAACTTCGTCGAGCCTTATCTGCGTTCGGTCCTTGGCTTTATCGGCGTCGCCGATACCCACTTCACCAACGTAGGCGGCGCCTCCGCCATCATGTCCGGCAAGATCGATCGCCAGACCTTCCTCCAGCCGCACGTTCAGGCCATTCGCTCCCTGTTTCAGCCTGCGTAATCTAAGGAGTCCAGCAGTCCAGTAGTCCTTTGTAAAAACGGGTGCTCAAACGGGCACCCGTTTTACTTTGGACCACCAGCAACATCACCACGGAGCTCAGGCCGCTGCTTCACCAGCGCCTCCACGACCATCTTCCCGAACACCGCCTGCCCCTTCGCATTCAAGTGCGTCCGGTCAAGCTTTGCCGTTCCGTTCTCGGCCTTTTGATCCACATTGCCGGTCGCGTCGAAGCCGTCCGCCTGCTCCTGCGTCATCGTCTTCAGCAGGGCGGTCGACAGGCCGTTCAGATCGATCACGGTCACATGCTCGGCCGCTCCAACCTCCCGGGTCGCAGCGGCATACGCGTTCAGATCCTCGACCAGGACGCCGTCCTTATAACTCCGCCGCGAGAGCGACGTCACCAGCACCGGAACCCCTCCGATAGCCCGGACATCTCGTATAAAGCCGCGCAGATTCTGCGCAAACGTCGTCTCCGGATCGGTATGCCGGGCGGGATCGGGCTTCTGGTCGTTGTGGCCAAACTGGATCAGGTAGTAGTTGCCCTTATCCGCCAGGGACTTCGCCCAGGCGCCCTCGTCGATAAAGCTTTTCGTACTGCGCCCGTTCAGCGCCTCGTTGATGCAGGCCACGTTCGGGGTCATCAGGGCGCAGAAACCCTTGCCCCACCCGCCGCCAGCGTTCACCGTCGAATCCCCCACCAGCACGATCCGGACGGGCGCAGCCGCAGCGCCATTCTGCCCCACGGCCGCCGCGACCGGCAGGACACAGCTCGCAAACCAACTCAGGACCACTCTCCGGATCATCACGTCGCCTCGCCCGAATTCTACCTGCGGACCGGCAAGTCCCGGTTGACAGGCCTCGACAAACGGCGAAGCATGAAAGGTCAGGAAACCTTACGAATGAAGAGCGTCACGACCGCCGCACCGCCCACCACCAATAAACATCTGATCCGCTGGGTCGAGAAGATGGCCGACCTCACGCAGCCCGCCGCCATCCACTGGATCGACGGCTCCCAGGACGAGTACGAGCGGCTCTGCGACACGCTGGTCGAAGCCGGGACCTTCTTTCCGCTGAATGAAGACCTCTGGCCGGGCTGCTTCTATGCCCGCTCCGCTCCGAACGACGTTGCC
>CAZZZQ010000762.1:0-2001 GCA_964658405.1 uncultured Sphingomonas sp. | reverse complement strand
GAACGCCGGCGCCGGGATAAAGAGTGTGGCCAGCACGAGGAGCAGGAGGACGTGATGGATTGTCCCGGCCTCGTGGCCGAAATGACTGCGCAGCGCATAAAAGAGCCCGGCGATGAGCAGCCCCAGCGCATAGAGGGGGTAGAGGCGGATCAGCCGCGCCTTCAGGAATTCGCCGGTCGACCAACCCTGGTCCAGCCGCTGCTGGTAGGCAAAGCTGAGTACAAATCCGCTCAGCATGAAGAAGAAGTCGACGGCCAAGCCGGCATGATGGAACCACGCGCCTCCGAAGAGCACTTGCGTGTGAAGTTGAACGACTGCCAAAGCAGCAATTCCGCGCATCGCGTCCAGGACGTAGAGCTTGCGACTTGCAGCACCTTCCACGCTTCCATCCTGGGTTCAAGGGTCGGGCCAGCACGCTGAGTTGGTCTCAACACGGTGCGCAGGCGCCTTACAGAGTGCGCGCTGGTCTCTATGAGTGCTTCAACCATAGCAGGGCAACGCTCTTGTCTTCTCACCCGGAGGGCAGCGCAAAAAACCTTTAGTATTGCCTCTTTCGTGAGATAGCCCTGCTTTATCTTTAAGCACATGCCTGCGCTGAAGCTGGCTTGAATCTGCAGGACAAGTTTTAGCTCTCTTACTGTTACAAGTTGAATCGCGTCGTTCCCACAAAGTATTCACGATTTCAAGGCAGGGAAGCTGACGCGTCCAGGTACAGCCTCTCGTTGGTGGCGGTTATCCATACAAATTCGATCCACGGTGTGCGGTCTTATCGTGAATTTTTCGCCGTACTCGCGCCTGCTCTTCTCCACACACACCCTTGGAGATGCTTGAAATGCCGCTGATATCCGTTCTCATTCCCGCGTTCAACTCCGAAACGATGATTCGTCGCGCGATCGATTCTGCACTCGCGCAAACCGTCCAGGACCTCGAAGTTCTTGTCATCGACGATGCCTCCACCGATCAAACAGCTTCGGTGGTCGCTTCGTATGCTGACCGCGAGATTCGCGTACGGCTTCACAGGCGCACGATCAACGGCGGGCCGGCAGCATCACGCAACACCGGGCTGCAGCTTGCGCGTGGAGAGTGGATCGCTTTACTCGATGCTGACGACCTGATGCTTCCCGATCGGCTGGAGCGTCTGCTCGCCCGCGCGACCTCGCAGGATGTTCTCGTGGCGGACAACCTGGAGATGTATGATCTGCACGCCGGGAAGGTCGTAAAGCTGGGGATCAATCCGTCGCTCCTCTCCCCCGAGATTCGACTGGACTGCGTCGGCTTCGTGGCGCACTGCAAAACGAATCAGCCGGATGCAGTTGACTTTGGGCTGCTCAAGCCGCTCCTGCGCTCCTCCCATCTGCTTCGACATAACATCACCTATAACGAGGCGATGCGCCACGGTGAAGACTTTCGCTTCTTCCTCGATGTGCTGATTGCGGGCGGGAGCCTGCTTGTCCTTCCCGAGGCGTACTATCGCTACACCGAACGCACCGGCTCGATCTCGCGCAAAGCATCCGGAGTCAGTGCAACCCGGGCACGCTACGATCTGCTGGAGTTACAGAATCGCGACCTTGCACGTGATGCTCGGTACGCTGCCGTAGCCGCCGAACTTAATCTTCGCGCGGATGCATTCCAGCGCCTGGTCAAACTAGCTGCCTTCCGGGAGCGATCCACCATCGCCAAACTGGCCTCTGTTCCCGCCGTCTTAGTCGACCAGGAGATGCGCGGCTATTTTGTAACTCAGATCGTTGCTCGGGCCGGCCGCATGTTGGGCCGACCGAGTACCTGACCTGGCCGGGCATGAAGAGCAGGCGTTGTGCCTGATCGATCGGGTCGTTTTCCCGTGCTTTATTTTGTGCGGAGATAGTCCACATTGTTACTCAATAGAAGAGGGTCCATCGTGCCAGAGAGTGCTCCTGATTCAAGCCAGCCACATGTCTCCGTGGTCGTCATCGGCCGCAACGAAGGAGATCGTCTCCGGCGCTGCCTCACCTCAATTCTGAC
>CAZZZQ010000761.1:0-2004 GCA_964658405.1 uncultured Sphingomonas sp. | reverse complement strand
GAGGCGTTGAAGATTCTTGCGCGCAGCAGCCGCGAGGTCTTCGCAACGTGCGCGGAGGTGGTTCCGGTGAGCCAACGGCTGAAGCTATGGGCTTCGGACCGGCTTGGGATACGAAGTCTCGAGCCGGTGGGTCCGGTTGCGGTGCGTCGGCACTAATCATCCCGGCAGACGGCGCGAAGAGTGGCCTTCATGCAGAGGGGCGACTGATCCTGCTAGGCTGAAGAAGATATGTCCCTGACCGTCGTTTTGAATGGCCACGCCCGCGTTTTTGCCAGTCTGACCTCATCTTCGACCCTCGACCTGCTCGTCCGCGAACTGGGGCTGCAGGGAGATCGTGTCGCTATCGAACACAATGGCGAGATCGTCTCGCGCGCGAAGTGGAGCGCGACAGCACTGAGCGAGCAGGACAAGCTGGAAGTGGTGCACTTTGTGGGTGGCGGGTCTGCGACCGGCCAAAGCGCGTCCCTGGCGATCTGCGATTGACCTCCAGGCTAATGGGTCTCGCCAGGCAAAGACTGCTTCCTGCGAGGTCCACCACGATCCTTTCATCTTTTTCCGTCCGTCATCACCAGGAGTCGCGAGAGGCTGACACATGCCTCGGTAACGTCCCTGCGTGGACCGTAAACAGCTTGATTTGCAAGCGGTACGTGTTGGCGATCGGGCCTGGCGTGTGACGTTTGTGGGGTGTGTCAGGCTTCGGGTCCACTGCGAATCTTTATAAATCAGGAGCTTGGACGAGGTAGAGTATTTGTAAAGCTCCGTTTCGGAAGCGTTTCCAGGGTCATCTTCAAGCGACGTGGGTCAGCTTTGGCAGGTGATGGCGGATCGTGGCGGCAAGAGCTCTGCAAAGCGCAGAGCGCGCGATCTGCACTCGAAGAAGCTTTGTAAATGGAACGAACGGGTGGCAGTGAGTGCAGGGCATGAGATGGTGGCTTTCGAAGAAACAGGGGACCTCGTGATAGAACTCTTCGCACGTTCCACGTGGCACACCGCAGCCGCGACGACCCTCTATCCGTTCGGCGGCGGCCCGACGAGTATCTTCTCTCCTGCTGGAACGCCCGCCCATTCCATCTTTGGCCTGTCCATGCTGGTGCTGGGCATCACTGCCGGAATCTTTGTTGTGGTCGGGGGGCTGCTGCTCTACGCGCTGCTGCGATTCAGATACCGTCCCTCTGATCCGAGTGCTGCGCAGGAACCAGCACAGATCTACGGCAGCAACCAGATAGAACTCTCATGGACGGTCATTCCGATCCTTCTGGTCTTCATGCTCTTCCTGGCGACGGCACGTGTGATCTTTTCGACCGAGCACGCGAGGAAGCCGGCACAAGCTCTCGACGTGACTGTCATCGGTCACCAGTTCTGGTGGGAGTATCGTTATCCGGGCCTGGGAATTGTCACGGCGAACGAGCTCCATATTCCCGTCAGCGACAAGAAGAATCCAACGCCGACCTACCTGACGATGTCTTCGGCAGATACCGACCATAGCTTCTGGGTTCCTCGGCTGGCCGGCAAGATGGACCTGATTCCAAACAAGATAAACACCATGTGGATCGATCCGCAGGAGCCGGGGCTCTATCTTGGGCAGTGCGCGCAGTACTGTGGTGCGCAGCATGCAAAGATGCTCCTTCGCGTCTACGCGGACACCCCGGAGGAGTTTGCGGACTGGGTCATTCATCAGAAGCAGCTCTCCACAGCAGCTGCACACCCGGCCGAGGGCGAGGCGGTCTTTCAGCATAATGCCTGCATCAGCTGCCATACGGTTGCGGGGACTGTCGCGACGGGGCGCTTTGGACCTGACCTGACTCACCTTGCAAGCCGCGCTACGATCGCGTCCGGTTCTGTGCAGGCGACCCCTGAAAACATTCGGGCTTTTGTCGATAATCCTGCGCACTTCAAACCGGGTGCCCTGATGCCTCCCATGCACCTCAACGAACACGATCTCGACGCGGTCACGGCGTACCTCGTAACACTCAAGTGACGGCGGGAAGGAAGGGAACCGAATGG
>CAZZZQ010000760.1:0-2006 GCA_964658405.1 uncultured Sphingomonas sp. | reverse complement strand
GGCAGGGAAGTGGGCCATATCGCCGAGCCTGTTCATCTCATTCAACTTTTTCTGTGTCGCGTGCATGGGGTCCTCGCGGGTGCGGGCAGCTTGCGCCGATACCGTGTGAGCAGTCTACAGTGGACGGATGAGCGAAGAGCGCGGCGAGGTTCAAAGGTTCGGTGGAGAGTGTGGCGAGCCGGAATCGGTCTGGGACTACCCTCGGCCGCCGCGGCTCGAAGCCAGTGCACGGCAGCTTCGAATCGTCCATGCGGGCGTGGTGATCGCGGAGACGACTCATTCGTTCCGCATCCTCGAGACCAGCCATCCCCCGGTGTACTACATTCCCCAGGCTGATATCCGGATGGACCTCATGTGGGAGTCGACGCGGCGCGGCAGCTTCTGTGAGTTCAAGGGCGTGGCGAGTTACTGGTCGATCGAGATCGCCGCTTCGCTGGCCTCGACGGGCCGCCCGGTGCGCGTTGCGGATGCGGCGTGGAGCTATGCGGATCCGTCGCGATCCTACAAAGCGCTCGCTGACCACCTGGCCTTCTACGCAAGCCGCGTAGACGAGTGCTGGGTGGACGGGGAGCGCGTGGTCGCGCAGCCGGGAGACTTTTACGGTGGCTGGATCACGTCGCACGTAAAGGGACCCTTCAAGGGTGCACCCGGAACTCTTGGCTGGTAAGGCGTCTCCGCCGTCAACAGGGTCAACAACTTACCGTAACGACCGCAATTGTTTGCAGACTGCCTAAACGATCTCCGGAGTTTGCAGGTGAATGGATCAAGAAAATACTTCTTGCAATCCTCTGCGTCTGGCCGTACGTTCATCCAAACGATATTCAAATATTTCCTCGGTACAGATGCTTTTGTATCGACTACACAGTCATCGCTGTGAAGAGAGCAACCATAGACAGGGTGCTCCTCACTGACCTCGCTGCACCTTTTCGGAGGCTGAATCTTCATGTCCCATCGCAGAGTGGCCCATCTACTTATCTCGGGCGTCGCCGCCATGATCCTGGCGTGCACGCTGGCAATTTCAAGCTTTGCCCAGACCTTTCGCGGCGGCATCAACGGAACGGTCACGGACCGTACCGGCGCCGCGATTGCGAATGCCACGGTTGTTGCGGTTCAGACCGACACCGCCGTCAGCCATACGAGCACTAGTTCCAGTGGAGGCGAGTTTCTTTTCCAGGATCTTCCTCTGGGGAACTACAGCGTGACTGTGTCCTTCCCTGGCTTCGGAACGGTCAAGACCGACAGGATCGCAGTATCGGCCGGCGTGATCTACACGCTCCCGGTAAAGCTTGAGATCTCCGAATCGTCGACGACAATCGAGGTTGAAGCTGCTGGCGTGGCTCTCGATACAACGAGCACGGTACAGAACACCGTGCTGGATGCCAAGGTCGTCGAAGACATTCCGCTCAACGGCCGTGACTTTACGCAGCTGATCGCTCTTACGCCGGGTTACGGCGGCTACAGCGGTGGGGGCTTCGGCTCGCTGAATGGGACGCGCGCGAACCAGGTGAACTGGCAGATCGACGGCGTCGATAACAACGATCTCTGGCACAATATTCCCGCTGTGAACCAGGGCGGTGTGTCTGGTATCGCCGGAATTATCCTTCCGATCGACGCAGTAGACCAGTTCTCCGCCCAGACGCAGGCCGGCCCCGAAGGTGGCCGCAACCCCGGCGGCACAGTCAACCTGACTCTTCGCGCTGGCACCAATCAACTCCACGGCACCGTCTACTACTTCAATCGGAATGAGCTCTTCGGAGCCAAGAGCCCCTTCTCCGACACCAAGCAGAAGGTTCGCAACTACAACACCGGATTCTCTGTCGGCGGCCCGTTTCTCAAGGACAAGCTCTTCGGCTTCCTGACCTTCGAGCATCAGCGATTCGTCATTGGCCAGTCCGGAACTGCAACGGAACCCTCTGTCGGCTGGCAGAACCAGGCGAAGGCGCTGCTCGCGAGCAAGGGCGTGGCTGTAAATCCGGTGATGCAGAACGTCCTCAACACCCTCTGGG
>CAZZZQ010000759.1:1614-2006 GCA_964658405.1 uncultured Sphingomonas sp. | reverse complement strand
AGACCTCCACCCGTGGTCACAAGGGTCAGGGCTCCCGCTCGGGTTCATCCCTGATGCGCGGCTTCGAAGGCGGCCAGATGCCGCTTCACCGTCGCCTGCCGAAGCGTGGATTCACCAACATCTTCCGCGTTGAGTACCAGGTTCTCGGCCTCGACCGCATCGCCGAGATCCTCGAGTCCGCACCCGGCACCGAGTTCACGCACGAGAACATCATTGCTCTCGGCCTCCTCCGCAAGAAGGGTGCCTTGATCAAGGTCCTGAACAATGGCGAGATCAAGACCGCCGTTACCGTTCACGCTCACAAGTTCTCGGCGACCGCCAAGGCTGCAATCGAAGCCGCCGGTGGCCAGGCTGTCCTCATCGGTTAATCCTGCATAATGGTTGGCGAGGGC
>CAZZZQ010000759.1:0-1593 GCA_964658405.1 uncultured Sphingomonas sp. | reverse complement strand
ATCGATGCCCTCGCCAAAGCTTTTTAGCTCTCACCACGCAGACAGAACACTACACCGAGGTCCTAGTCTTAGATGTTCGAGAAAATTGCCAATATCTTTCGCATCCCCGACCTCCGCAAGCGGGTTCTCTTCACCCTCGGCTTGCTGGCTGTCTACCGTCTGGGCGCGCACATTCCGACCCCTGGCATCAACGCCGACATGCTCGCGCAGTTCTTCAATCAGAACTCCGGCTCGGCGATGGGCCTCGTTGACCTTTTCTCCGGTGGAAACCTCCGCAAGCTGACGGTCTTCGCACTTGGCATCATGCCGTACATCACCGCCTCCATCATCTTCCAGCTGCTCACGGTCATCTATGAGCCGCTCGCGAAGCTGCAGAAGGAAGGCGAGCTCGGCCGCCGCAAGATCACCCAGTGGACGCGTTACGTAACAGTGCTGCTCGCGATCGTTCAGTCGACCGCCATCGCACTTTCGCTGACGAACACGACCACCGGCTCTTCGATGGTCACCATCAGCCACGTCCTCTTCGTCCCGCTCTGCGTCCTGACGCTGACCACGGGTACTGCCTTCATCATGTGGTTGGGTGAGCAGATCACCGAGCGCGGTATCGGCAACGGTATGTCGCTGCTGATCTTCACTGGTATTGTCGTCGGTCTCCCCCGTGGGATTGAAGAGCTCTACACCAAGGCTCGCGACAACGCATGGGGCGCTTTCACGCCGATCGCCATCGTCATCCTGATCGCAGGCATGATCGCTGTCGTTGCCTTCATCGTCCTTGTTGAGCGCTCGGAGCGCCGCATCCCCGTCCAGTATGCCAAGCGCATCGTTGGCCGGAAGATGATGGGCGGTCAGTCGACGCACCTTCCCCTCAAGGTGAACTCGGGCGGCGTGATGCCGGTCATCTTTGCCAGCTCCATTCTCTCCGCACCGCTCCTTCTCGCCGGCGTCCCGTTCTTCGGAACTCCGCTCCGCGACACGAAGTTCTTCGGACCGATCTTGCAGGGAATCGCACCGGGCGAGCCGTGGTATTGGCTGCTCTTCATCGTCGCCATCATCTTCTTCGCCTACTTCTACATCTCGATCGTCTTCCGTCCGGATGACATTGCAGACAATATGCGGAAGTACGGCGGCTTCATTCCCGGCATTCGTCCTGGCCGTCGCACGTCGGACTTCATCAATGATGTCCTGACGCGCATCACGCTCGTCGGCGCCGTCTATTTGATCATCATCTCTTTGATTCCGCAGCTGCTTATCAGCGGAATTCACTTCAACCATCTCCCGCTCATCGGAGGAGTCTTCGACCACCTTCCGACCTGGATGACGAACGGTCTTGGCGTGAACTTCTACTTCGGTGGAACCTCGCTCCTGATCGTGGTCGGCGTGGCGATGGATACCGTACAGCAGATTGAATCGCAGCTGATCATGCGCCACTACGATGGCTTCTCGCCGAAGTCCGGCCGCATCCGTGGACGCCGCAGCTGGTAAGGAAAGCAACACCTTTGACACATTCAGAGCAAAATAATCCGGTCCCGGCAGAAGCGGTATTTCTGCCAGGGCCGGTTCTTCTTTTAGGCGCCCCCGGAGTTGGTAAGGGCA
>CAZZZQ010000758.1:0-2011 GCA_964658405.1 uncultured Sphingomonas sp. | reverse complement strand
CAGGTCCGCGTCCGGCATCACGGCGACCTTGCACGGATCGAGATCAGCCGCGGTGAGCTTCCCTCCGCGCTGAACCTCGCAACCCTGGACCGCATCACCGCGGCGCTTCGTCCGCTCGGCTTTCTCTACATCACGCTGGATACGCAGGGCTATCGATCGGGATCCATGAACGACGTGCTTCCCGTCTCCGCAATCGCCTCCGCCACCCCCTGACCATTGCACCAAAAGGACGTTATGCGCATTGCTTTTCTGGACTGTTTCGCCGGCATCAGCGGCGATATGTTTCTCGGCGCACTCATCGACGCCGGTGTCGACCCGAAGATTCTCCACAATGCTACGGACGCTCTTCGTCTCGGCGCGTCGCTGAAGATCGAGACGGTCGATCGCAGTGGAATCTCCTGCACCAAGGTCCATGTGCTCGAAGGCGACACGCTTGCCGAAGAGACCCCGCGGATCGTCGAGCAGCACACGCATGACGACGGCCCAACTCACCAGCACCATCCGCGGACGCAGCATCTGCATAAGACCGGCCAGCCTCACACGCACGAGGATGACCACAATCACGAGCACGCGCATGTTCATGGCCGTTCGCTGACCGTCATTCGCGAGTTGATCCAGTCGACAACCCTCGACGCGCCGGTCAAGCGGACTGCGATCCGCGCCTTTGAGCTGCTCGGAGCCTCCGAGGCGAAGATCCACAACGTTCCCGTCGACCAGATCCACTTTCACGAGGTCGGCGCCGTCGACGCCATCGTCGATATCGTCGCCGCATCCGCCGGCATCCACTCCCTGCACGTCGATAAGTGGTACTGCAGCCCGCTCAACGTCGGCGGCGGAATGGTCAACTGCGCGCACGGTCGCTTCCCTGTTCCCGCACCCGCGACAGCCGACCTGCTGAAGGGTATCCCGACCTACTCCGCAACCGTCCAGATGGAGCTCGTCACACCGACCGGTGCGGCCCTGCTGCGAGCGCTCGACTGCACCTTCGGACAGCAGCCCGCGATGACGGTCGATCAGATCGGCTATGGCGCCGGCTCACGGAACCCGCCCGGCTTCCCGAACGTGCTACGCATCCACGTTGGCGACTCGACTGAAATAAAGCAGCCGGGCTCCAGCGACGCGACTGAGACTGTGACTGTACTCGAGACAGCACTCGACGATCTCAGCCCGCAGATTCTTGCCCATGTTAGCGAATCAGCGCTCGCGCTCGGGGCCCTGGACGTGATGTGTACCGCCGTCCAGATGAAGAAGGGGCGGCTCGGAACGCTGGTCACCATCCTCACCGACGAGGCCCACGCCCCGGCGCTCGAACGGCTGCTCCTCCGCGAGACCAGCACCCTTGGCATCCGCATCCATCAGGAACGCCGCTCCTGCCTTGACCGGACACACGTTTTCGTCAGCACGCCATACGGCGAGATTCGCATCAAGGTCGGCTCCCTTCGAGGTGAAGAACTGAACGCGCAGCCCGAGTTCGAGGACTGCCGCGCCGCAGCCCTTGCCCATAACATCCCGGTCAAGCAGGTCCTCCAGGCCGCCACATCCGCATACTTTACGAAACAGGCACAATGAACCAGAATGCTCTCATCGCCCTCCTCGCAGACGTCCAGCGAGGAACCCTCAGCCCCGACGAAGCCTCGACACGGCTTGCAAACCTGCCCTTTGAAGACCTCGGCTACGCGAAGATCGACCATCATCGCAGCCTGCGCAACGGTCTGCCTGAAGTCATCTTCGCCGCCGGCAAGACTCCACACCAGACCGCCGAGATCTTTGCGCGGATGGCGGCGACCGGGGTTGACGTCCTCGCCACGCGCGCCACGCCTGAGACCTTCGAGGCTGTCCACCTCCTTACCGGCAGTGCCCTCTACCATCGCGACGCGAACGTCATCACCTCCGCGCCTCCGAAGCCAACACCCGAGGGCGGTTTGATTGCGGTCCTCTGTGCCGGAACCAGCGACCTCTCCGTCGCGGAGGAAGCCGCGGTGACAGCTGAATCCTTCGGAACAAATGTCAT
>CAZZZQ010000757.1:0-2014 GCA_964658405.1 uncultured Sphingomonas sp. | reverse complement strand
CTGCAGTCTTGCTGCCAGGGTCGTCGGAGTTCTTGCTGGCAAGATCGGCAAAGTTTCCGCCGGCCTTGATCTGCTTGAGGATGTCCTCGGCCTTGGCCTTGGCGGCTGCGTCGGTCTTGCTATCAGCACCCTGCGGAACGGCGATCAGGATGTGGCGAACCTTGACCTGCTCCTTCACCTGGTACTGAGCCTGGTGCTGGGTGTAGTAGGCCTGAACGTCCGCGTCAGTGATCTGCGGCTTGCCGCCGGGCAGGTTCGAAGCGTCAAAGGCGACGTACTCGATCTTGCGTGTCTCCGGGACGGCCGTTGCGTACTTGGCCTGGTTCTTCTTGAAGAAATCCTGCAGCTCAGAGTCGGAGGGATTGATGCCCTTGCGAATGTCCTCGGCGGTCAGGACGGCGTAGTCGAACTTTACCTTGGTTCCCTGCACGCGGTATGCCTCGCGAACGGCCGCGTCGGAGACGGTGACGCCACCGGTGATGAGGGCCTGGAGGCGGTTCAACTCCATATCCTGCTTCACCTGCGACTCGAAGTCGCTGCGGCTGGTCTGGAAGGCGGCCTGAACGAAGTTCATGTAGGCGTCGTCGCCGATGTAGGTTCCGTTCGGGAAGAGGTACTGAGCGAAGGGACCGGTGCGGAGCTCGCGGGCGAGATCCTGATCGCTGACCTGCAGGCTCATCCCGTCAGCCTCGTGCTTCAGGATGGCGCGCTGTACGAGGATCTGTCCCGCGCGGTTCGCCATGTAGGGCAGGAGGAAGTCGGGGAGTTTCTGCTGCTGCAGCTGACGCTGGGCGAGCTGATTGACCTCAACCGTTTTGATGGGTGTGCTCTCGCTGGAGAGGCGGCCGAGGATGCTCGGGCTCCGTACGGTGGCATAGACAGCCGAATCGCCTGTGCCCGCATTATCGAAGATGCCCGGGACGAGTGTGATCACCATGGTGATAACGGCGACGCCGATGATGACGGCAAAGATGATCTTGGTGATGCGATTGTCCTGCTGCAGAATACGAATCATGCTTGACTAAAGACCTTTGCTTCGAGCGCTCCGCTGTCGCGTGAGAGCAGGCACCTACCCGTGATTTTGCGTGGCAAGGCAGGGTCGCACGACCTCCGCCAAGCCGTTTGCAGGGCAAGCGCTAAGTATAAATCAGCGGACGTGCGAAATTCACTCGCCGCAACGATGCCGTTCGCACGAAAAAGGGAGTGGCATTGAAGCCACTCCCTTTTGCCGATCCAGCAGGCTTAATACGGGTACGGAGCTGGCGGCGGCGGATAGTAACCGGGACCATAGTAGCCCGGTCCACCTGCGGGGTAGCGTCGCCGCATCTGGGATTGCTGGGCGCCGGTCGGGACGCCGTAGGAGAGACGATCCATCTCTGCTTGCGAGATGGTTGTCATGCGTGCCGGCTGGATGAGGCGAAAGGTCAGGATTGCCTCGGAGGGAATGAGGACCTGCCGGCTGCCTGATGCCGCCGAGGCTCCTACGCCCGCTGCGCCGCCTGCGACTGCACCGATCGCGGCACCGGGACCGCCGCCGGCGACCGCGCCGATGAGCGCTCCGAAGGCGCCAAGACCGACCGCACTGCCAATCGTCTGACCACTTTTGTCCGAGCTGTCCTGGGTCCAGACGTCAGAGACGATCGGGAAGGTCTTCCCGCTGAGTGTGACCTGCTGGAGCTGGAGTTGAAGCTCGCCATGTCCCTTGATCGCGCCGCCACTCCTAGCCTCAATGACGGCTCCCTGCACGCTGGCACCACGCGGGATTGCAACTTCGCCGTCCGCGACGACATCATTCAGGACGACTGCATCGAAGGGTGTGCCCGGCTGGGTATGCTTGCTGTCCAGACCTTCATTGATTCGAATCCGGAGGAGGGAGCCCGGAGGCACGACCACGGGGCGACCGGCGACCTGTGCGCCGTAGGGTGGCGGAGCATTTCTCTGTTGAGAATATCCACCCTGGGGATAGGGCTGCTGACTCTGAGCATAAGGCTGCTGCTGATTCTGAGGATAGGGC
>CAZZZQ010000756.1:1524-2025 GCA_964658405.1 uncultured Sphingomonas sp. | reverse complement strand
TGCGGCCGGACCAGTCCACAGCGACCACGCGGTCGATCGTCAACGCCTTCATTACGGAATCCTTATGCCCTGCTACCGACTTCTTTATGCTGCACCCCCTAGCCTAACGAATGAAGCATGCGAGGCAGACCGTCGTCGCAGGAAAGTATGGATCTCATGAACCGCGCAACACCCCGGCTTTTTACTATGGGCCTCGCCCTCGCATTGACCGTGTTTTCGACCGTTCAGCCCGCCCACGCTGCACTCTCCTCATACAGCAGCAGCTCGCTCCCGTCCTTTGACCCCGAAAGCCCGGCAGTCCCCGCCGCCGCCCGGCAGGATGGGAACTTCTTCAAGCGGTTTGCCGCTGCCTACAAGGAAGACTGGCACCCGACCCTCCCCGCCGGACCTGATCCCGTGCGTCGCGGCTATGCCGGCCCCCTCGATTCGCCGCCCTTTCCAGGAACGGACTACAGCGTTGGTGGCACGCCCGTCATCGGCGCCCCCGACACCCAGACCTAC
>CAZZZQ010000756.1:0-1514 GCA_964658405.1 uncultured Sphingomonas sp. | reverse complement strand
CACTCTGATGCAGGCCATCAACCAGAATCGCAGCCGCATCAAGGTCTACGGCTGGCTCAATGGCGGCTTCAACGTCAGCACGTCCAACAAAGGGGACGGCGCCAACTCGCCAGCCTCTTACTACTACAACCCGAATCGCGTCACCGCCGATCAGCAGGTTCTCTATATAGAGCGGCTTCCGAATACAGTGCAGACGGAGCATGTCGACTGGGGCTTCCGGCTGGCGCAGCTCTACGGGCAGGACTACCGCTACACCACCTCGAAGGGCGTCTTCTCGCAGCAGCTTCTCGCGCGGAACCATGAGAACGGCTACGACCCCATCATGTACTACTTCGATCTCTACATCCCGCATGTCGCCAAGGGGATGAACATTCGAGTGGGCCGCTACGTCTCGCTTCCTGACATCGAAGCGCAACTTGCCCCCAATAACTACACCTACTCGCACTCGCTGCTGTACACCGTCGACCCCTATACCCAGACCGGGATCGTTGCCAGCGTAAAACTATCCGATCACTGGCTGATTCAGCTTGGAATCTCAGATGGCAACGACGTCGCACTCTGGGTGAAGGATGCGACTCCCACGGGAACGGCCTGCGTGGATTACACCTGGAATAAAGGTGGTGACGCCTCGTATAGCTGCATCAACTCGCTCAACAAAGGTAATTACGCCTATAACAATGTGCAGTCGTTCTACGAGACCTGGTACCACAAGATTAACGCCACCTGGCACACCGATACCGAGGCCTGGTACATGTATGAGCGCAATGTTCCAAGCATCGCTCCGGGCGTCGTCAATCCCATCCCGACCGAGACCGGAGCTAACGGTGCGTTCTGCGCCTATGGAAAGCAGAAGTGCTTCGCGCCTGAGTTCGCCATCACCAACTACGTCGAGAAAGAGTTCAACCACAAAAGCTACCTGTCGATTCGCAACGAGTTCGTCGACGATATCAAGGGCCAGCGCACCGGCTACGCGACCAAGTACTCAGAGCACCTCATCAGCTACGGCCACTGGATCGGCTCGACTATCCTCTTCCGTCCCGAGATTCGCCTGGAGCATTCCTACAACCTCGCCGCGTATGACCTTGGAACGAAGAAGACCCAGTTCGTCGTCGCCGGCGACTTTACGTACCACTTCTAAAGACGTGCTAAGGGCGCCCTGCCGCCGGGCGGGCGCCACTTCGTGGGGTGTTGGACGCTGCGCGTTACGACTCTTCGAAGGCACTCTCTTCGACGTCGATCTCGTCGACCGGTGCGCCCCACGCGCGTAGAACTTTGAAGATCGCATTCGAAGAGAAGCCAGCCCGCATCAGCCGGTTCATCGTGCGCACCGTCTCTTTCTTTGCGTCTGGCCCGCTCGGCTGCTTCATCCGCTTGCGCGCGACATACTCCCGGGCCAGCGCTACCTCGTCCACTGTCTCGTAGGCATCGGTCAGGGTGGTGGCAATCAGCTCCTTCGAAACGCCCTTCTGCATCAGGTCCTGCTGGACGCGCCGCTGCCCAAACTTCTCATTCTC
>CAZZZQ010000755.1:0-2026 GCA_964658405.1 uncultured Sphingomonas sp. | reverse complement strand
GAGTTGGATGGAGCCCTTGTGGTCTTGGGCGAAGTAGCCGATGGAGACCTCGTGCCCCCACTTGACTGAGCCGGAGTCGATCGAAACGTCCTTCTCTTCGATTCCGGGTCCGTTGGCGAGCAGCGCCTTGAGCAAGGTGGTTTTTCCCTGACCGTTGCGACCCATCAGGATGACCTTGTCGCCGCGGTTGACGGAGGCAGAGAAGTCAGCGATGACGTGCTCGACCTTGCCATCCTTCTGCTCGTAAGACTTGTTGACGCGCTCGAACTCGAGGACGTTTTTGCCGGAGGGCCGGTCCATCTTGAAGGCGATAAATGGGCGGGCGATGTTGGATCGCGCCAGTTCACTGGTGGCGAGGCGCTCGACTTCCTTCTTGCGCGAGTTGACCTGCGAGGAGCGGGTTCCGGCGGAGAAGCGCGCGATGAAGTCGTTCAGCTGAGCGATCTTCTTTTCGCGCTGCTCGTTCTGGCTTTCGATACGGGTGCGAACGCTGGTCTTCTGGAAGACCATGTCGTCGTAGCCACCGTTGTAGGTGATGATGGTCTCGTAGTCGATGTCGGCGATGTGGGTGCAGACGTTGTTGAGGAAGTGGCGATCGTGCGAGATGGTGATCACGGTGCCGTTGTAGCGGATAAGGAAGTCCTGAAGCCAGTGGATGGACTCGAGGTCGAGGTAGTTGGTGGGCTCGTCGAGAAGCAGTGCCTGGGGGTTTCCAAAGAGCGCCTGGGCGAGCAGCACACGGACCTTCTGGCCGCCCTGCAGCTCGGACATCTTGCGCTCGTGGAGTTCGTCGGGGATATCGAGCCCCTGGAGGAGGACGGCGGCGTTGGACTCGGCTTCGTAGCCGTCTTCGTCGCCGACGACGCCTTCGAGCTCACCGAGGCGAGAGCCATCTTCGTCGGTCATCTCGGGCTTGTTGTAGATGATTTCACGCTCTTCCAGCGCCGCCCAGAGAGCCTTGTTGCCCATAATGACGGTGTCGATGACGCGGTAGGCGTCAAAGGCGTACTGATCCTGCGAGAGGACGCCGATCTTTTTGGGACGGACGACCGTTCCCTTCTGCGGATCGATCTCGCCGGTGAGGCACTTCATGAAAGTAGATTTGCCCGCACCATTGGGTCCGGTAAGGCCATAACGGCGACCGGTGGTGAAGGTGACGGAGACATCCTCGAAGAGCAGCTTCGAGCCATAGCGCATAGTTACATTAGAGACGGAGATCACAACTCTATTTTCGCATGGGTGGAGAAGTCTTGCAGAAAATCAGGCACGATCCAGGCGATCTGCATTATTTTCCTGCAGGATGCGGCAACAGAACAGCGCTGCAGGGTAGATGAGGATGCTGACATGACGGGTATATGCGAAGCCAATCAGGTACGGCAGGATGCAGGCTGCGACGACTGCGAGAAAGACGATGCCGAGAGCTCGCGGTGAAGGCGGAGGGGTGATTCTGGCGGAGGGCTGGGGACTCGCCTGAAACGCGAACAAGGCAGCCACGGCCAGGGCAGTCCACAGGATGAGGTGGAAGAGCAGCAGGCCGGCGGTTTCGAGGCGATGCATCGCACCGTGGCTCTCCGAAGAGCCGTACTTGTGCAGGGAGAAAAATATGACCTGGAGCTTGCGCAGATCGCCGCTGAGGGTGGCACCGGGGTGGGTGAGCAGATACGTGATAGCGGCGTGCTGGTGATAGCGGTTGAAGCTCCACTCGTCGTCGAAGTGCAGGCCACGGTTGAGCTCGGAATCGTAGCGGTCGAGCGAATCGCCGAGTGCCGGCGGATAGCGGGCGAGGAAGTCGGGATTATTGGCCTTGTGCAGGTTGATGCCGTCGATGCTGGTTCCAAAGCTGTAGTGCTGGCTGGCGTGATGCTGATGCAGCGCCCAGCCGAAGGGTGCGGCCAGTACCAGCAGCAGCACCAGCAGGCGCGAGGCGCGATCACGCTCCAGCAGCAGATAGCTTAGGAGCAGGACGGCAATGGCTGGAGCCATGGAGCTCTTGGAGAGATACACCGCATCCACTGCGACAGCAAAG
>CAZZZQ010000754.1:0-2032 GCA_964658405.1 uncultured Sphingomonas sp. | reverse complement strand
CGAGTAGCATCCGATTCTCACCCGTAATCCTCGCTGGCGGCAGCGGAACGCGTTTCTGGCCGCGCAGCCGTCGCTCGAGTGCCAAGCAGGTGCTGGCACTCGACGGTACCAGTACCATGATTCAGCAGACTTTCAAGCGACTGCTGCCGCTCGCCCGTCCAGAGGATGTTTGGGTCATCACCAACGATCTGCTCGCTGCGGTTATTGGACAGCAGCTACCCGAGCTCAACAAGGCTTCGATCCTTAGTGAGCCGGCGGCGCGCAACACGGCACCCGCCTGCGCCTTGGCAGCTTTTCTGCTGGTACGCGAAGATCCAGAGACCGTCGTGGGAATCTTCCCCTCCGATCACATCGTCAAGGATGAGGCACGCTTCGCAGAAGTGCTCACCGCCGGCATCAAGCTTGCCGCTTCTGGCGATACGGTCGTTGTCCTGGGAGTGCCCCCGAGCAGAGCCGAAACCGGCTATGGATACGTTGAGCAAGGGGAGTACTTGGACGCCGACCAGTCACCTGATTCCTCGATCGCGGTGCGGCGCGTCAAGCGGTTTACGGAGAAACCGGACCGCATTCGGGCAGAAGAGTTCCTCGCCTCAGGAAACTATGCCTGGAACGCAGGCATCTTCCTATGGAAAGCCAGGACTCTCGTGGATGCCATCCAGCGACATTGCCCGGAGATGGCAGCATGCCTCACCCGGATCGCTAAGGCCTATCGGACGCCCGAATTTGAACAGACCCTCAAGACCTTCTACCCGCAGTGTGAAAATATCAGCATCGACTACGCCGTGTTAGAGCCACGCTCCTCTGCTGGCGAGTCGGAGTCCGAAATCTACTGTCTCCCTGCCGATTTCGGCTGGAACGATCTCGGCTCCTGGGCCGCTCTCCATGAGCATCGTTCTTCCACGCCCGCTTTCGCGGACGACGCTAATGCCAATGTTATCGAAGCTCCTTCCCAGGTGACCATTCGCGCCTCCGGCAATTACGTCTATGCTCCGGGAATGACTGTCGCCCTGGTAGGGGTGGAAGACATGGTCGTAGTCCAGACCGAAGATGCGCTCCTGATCACCACGCGCGGCCACTGCCAGGACGTGGGCAAAATCGTCCATCAGCTCACGGCAACCGGAAGGATGGATTTGATCTAGTCACAGGCTGGTCGTACTGCGGCAGAGGTCCGTCCACATGTCCTGGATTGCCTCCGACTATTCGTGCCAAACCCCTGACTCAGCTGAATTAAAGAGGGTATGGATACACTAATCGGGTAAGGCCGTGTGAAAATAAGTTGCGGAAGTGCTCATAGCTGGAAACTCAAAAGCTCGTACGCCCGCATCACATTGTGTTGAGGCTCTGAAATGACGTGGACGTGGAAGTTTCTGCTTTTTTTACCTTTAGTCTTGGTTCTGGGTTGCGGCGATGGAACACTTTCATTTCCTGACCCCAATGCAACGTATCAAATCGCTTTCGCCGCATATCAGCCGCTCTGCGTCGATGTCTACAATGCCAGCACTACGCCAAATACTCCGGTGATCGTCTATCCTTGCGCACCGTCGGCTACCAGCCAGTTTTGGCGATTTGTCCCTGTTGGAGCGGCGGGCTCCTACAATATTGTGAACACCAACAGCAGCCTCTGCATGAGCGTCGTGGATGCCTTTGACACGAATCCCGGGCAAGTGATGATTCTCGAAAAGTGCGCCGCCAATGGTTCAAAGGCAAATCAAGTTTGGAGCCTTGCAGACTCTAGCGTCGCCTCTGGAAAGAACCTTGTAGTATCGGTCAGCCAGCAATGTTTAGACCTGCCTTACGGCGCCATCGCCTCGATCTTCCAACTTCAGCAGTACTACTGTACCAAGTCTGATCCCGCGCAATCGTGGAAACTGTTACTTGCAAAAGTCTGATCCCTGAAGTCGGCCGAATCTAATTGGGCGCAAGTTCCACGATTGTGATCTGGTCGCTCACTGGTAGCGGAATTGGCGAGCTCCCAGAAGTCGGAATCGTGGTCGTGGTATTCCCTGTCGCGTCGAAGGTAGTCACCTGTCGC
>CAZZZQ010000753.1:0-2032 GCA_964658405.1 uncultured Sphingomonas sp. | reverse complement strand
CCGCCCGCAGCGCGGCGATCGCAAGCGTCCCGTCGCCCTCGCTGAACGCATGCGTCACCGTCCCCGCCGGCGTCAGCGAAAGCGCGCCGTTCACCGCCCGGTACGCCGCGTACGTCGACCCGGCGATGCTCGCCGCATTCGCCGACCAGTTCGCCCCCAGCTCCGGCTCAAAGACGCCGACCGACCGGCCATCGACCACGCCCGCCGTCGTCAGCAGCGCGCCGTTCACCCGCGAGGTCAGCGCCGTCAACGCCACGCCACCCGCCACGCCGAGCCCTGCGCCGCTCAGCGGAACCGTCTGCTTATCCAGCAGCCACTCGTCGCTCACCGCGCTGAAGGCCGTCCTGTACATCGGTCCCGTCGTCCCGAAGCCCGCATACTCCTGCACCGCCTCGGTCGCGATATAGCCCGTAAATAAAATAGCCCCGTCATCCGCCGTCGCCACCACGCGTCCGCGCCGAACCGGCATCGCCAGCCCGCCGAGCACCAGCAGACCGCTCAGCAGCGATGGCTCATTCAACGCACGCACGATCGTCAGCGGCGCAGTCGCATCCACGCAGCCGCTATAGTCCACCGGCCCCAGCCCGTCGAGGTTGTCAATTGTAACCGTCACTGGCCGGCCTCCATCAGGGACTCCGCAACCACCGGCGCCAGCCCGCGCATACTCCGCACCTCCGCCACCGTCAGCACGCCGGCCTTCAGCAGCTCCGTCTGGATCTGGACCTCTTCCATCTCGTTCCTGCTCTCGAGATCGTTGAAGCAGAACTCAAACTCACGCCAACCCAGCTTCTTCGCAAACAGGTCGCGCGTGATGTGCTCCGCCAGCAGCTTCGCCACCGGCACGATCGCGCTCTGGAACGCCTCATCGGCCATCTCGCTCGCCGTCGAGCGGTTGACGTCCTTCTGCAGCCCAAGCATCATCGGCGGCAGCTCGAACGCATTCGCGATCAGCAGGATCAGAAACTCCTGCCATTGCAGCCGCAGGTCGGCGTCGGTCCCGCCTGCGAAGCGCAGCACCTCCGGCTTCTGCTCGCAGCTCAGCAGCGGAACCTTGCCCGTGCCTTCGATCTCGTCCTGCCACCACCGGATCAGCCGGTCATGCTGCTCCGGCGTCGCCTCATTCAGCCACAGCGCGTACTGCACGACGGAGTTCGACGCCAGCCGGCTCGCATACCGATGCGCGCTCAGAAACTCATTCACCGTCTCGAACGCGACCTCCAGCCGCCCCAGCCCGAACGGCGTATGCGTGCGCGGATTCAGCCGCAGGTACATCAGCTCGTCATCCAGCAGCGGCACCGCCTGGTCCACCCCGAGCCGCCCGGTCGTCTGCGCATAGCGCGGCTTGGTAGCGTCGCCATTCCAATGGATATCGATCTGCACCGTCGCTCCATCGACCGGGTACAGCCGGAAGGGCTGCGCCGGATCGCCCGTCGACTCCATCTCGACCGCGCCAAAGCCGCCCACCAGCAGGTCCTCCAGCACCTGCTCCCACAGCACGCGAAAGCTGTCCGAGCCGTTCGGCTCCTCCATGGCACGGCGCAGAATCCGCATCCGCTCCGCCGCATTCTCGACCTCGGCCTCAACGTATCCGCGCCGGACCTTGATCTGCCAGTCCATACTCGCGATCCGGTCTTTCACCACGTTGATGGCCCGCCTGGCCAGCGGCGTCTCTGCAAACCGCCGCAGATTTACGGCCGTCGGCTTCGGCATCACCGCCGCCCCGCCCCGCTGCGGATTCATGATCGAAGGCAGCGCCGCCGTCTTCCGCTGACCCGCCGCCGCTGCAATCGTCGCCACCGGCGCAACCGTCTCGGCCGCCAGCGCCTGCCAGATTCCCTTGACCCTGCTCCCAATCGTCATCGCTCTCTCCTTTGCTAAAGCTCCGTTATGAAAAGGCGCACCCCGAAGGCATGCGCCAAATACAAAAAGCGCAGCCCCGGGGGCATACGCCTGTCCACTCCACTCGCTATACTGACCGCATGATCCAGCACCTGCAGCGCCGCGCCGGACTCCGCACCCTGGTCCTCCTCGC
>CAZZZQ010000752.1:0-2033 GCA_964658405.1 uncultured Sphingomonas sp. | reverse complement strand
TCCCTCAACCTTCACTCCCATCAGACCTAGATCACCGATGTAGTGCTGGGCGCAGGAATGAGAGCATCCGGTCACATGCAAATTGATCGGCTGCTCTAAGAGTGGAAAGCAGGAGTCCAGATGCCGGGCAAGAGACACCGCGTGAGACTTGGTATCCGACGCAGCAAAACGGCAGCCTTTGTTTCCCGTGCAAGCCACCGTGCCACTCAAAACAGTGCCGGCGCTCAAGTCGAGTCCGGCAAGAAGAATCGCCTGCTCGGCGGCTTCCAGGTTTTCGCTCCGGATGTTTGGGAGGATGAGGTTCTGCCAGACTGTAAGGCGAAGTTCTCCACTTCCATATTGATCCGCTATAGTCGCAAGCGCACGCATCTGTTGAACAGAGAGACGGCCCACCGGTACAGAAACGCCGAGATAATGAAGCCCCGGCTGAACCTGCGGATGAACTCCAATGTGGCCGGTCCGATCTACCGGCCGACGCGATTCACACTCGGTAGCCGGAACGTAGATCAGCGAAAACGCCAGCAGTTTCTCCGTCTCAGCGAGGAACCGGTCCACGCCCCATATGTCAACCAGATATTTAAGGCGAGCTTTCTTTCGGTTCGTTCGGTCACCATGTTGCGAAAACACCCGAATCATAGCGGCCGCAACAGCAACGGTCTGGTCCGGCCGAAGCAGCAGACCACAGTCAGAGGCGAATTGCTTGTGCCCGGTAATGCCACACAACAAGACGCGAAAATATACGCCTGCCGGGACGCTCGCGCCATCCTTCACCTCAACCGCTGTGAAGCCGATGTCATTCGTATCCGCAACAACGGAGATTGCTCCGCCGTTATCGAATGCAATGTTGAACTTCCGCGGCAGATGGTACATGTCGGGAGAGTTCGAAATATAAGCCTGCATCGCCTCCGCAAGCGGCGCCACATCAATCAACTCCTGGCGATCAAGGCCGGTGATTGGCGAAGCAGTGATATTGCGGATATTGTCGGCTCCTGCCCCGCGCGAAGTCATTCCAAGCGACTGCACACGATTCAAAACCCGAACGATGTCTTTTGGTTGAAACTCGCGTATTTGTAGATTGCTGCGCGTAGTGAGATCTGCAAAACCCGAACCCCACTCCTCCGCCATCTGTGCCAGCCCGCGAAGCTGATGGGAAGCTAATATGCCGCCCGGCACCCGTAGCCGCAACATAAACGAGTCTTGCGCCGGAGCGACATAGAACAGCCCGAAATACTTAATCCGAAATCGATCCTCTTCTGTCGGAGGTTCATTCTCGCTCGCGTACTGCAAGAGTTTGTCCCAAAGCGTGAAAGGATCCTGCTCCATCTTCCACCGCTCTTCGCGACACAGGTCTTCCGCCGGAGTGTTGAACCAAGTCAACTCCCCCTCATCAAGCAGGCTCGACGATGGGTCGTTTGTGATCCGTCCATCCGCGGTGTGGCCAACGAACGGAACCAGTCCCCGCTGGGCCACGCCAGCGAAGAAGCCTTGCAGATACTCCTTCTGCTCGCTGCTGAAATCAGCCGAATTTATAAGTGATGTGCGATCCATATCAAAGTCCTTGCAAAACGATCCTCCACCTCAAGAAGGCGGATCATTCGTATGCTCCTCTTGGTCGCGACAGGAGGCGCGCGCACAGAGGGCACAAGCCAGATGCAACGCAGTAGAACCCGCACGGGGAACTGCGCAATACAATCAGGGCTCTTCATGGAGCTTGCTTAGATTTGAGACGTTCTAGATGAACTTGAAGCAGGAAGGCGTCGCGTACGTCTGGGTACCACGACAGGATCGAGGTGTCTTCAGGAACACAACTCGCTGATCCAGAGATTAGCGTGGAACATCCGATGACGCAAGTAGAAACGTGAAAATGCGAGGAAACTTTTCAGCGCAACAGAAGAGTGTTGCTGAAAAATGAACACTCGTGCCACAATACAAAAACTCTTCTCACCCTGCGACACCTGGATGTGGCGCGGGCCTGCTCCAAAACGATACGGAATACGCCCATGCTGGCGCCACCTCTCCGATCGCAGCCAACC
>CAZZZQ010000751.1:0-2035 GCA_964658405.1 uncultured Sphingomonas sp. | reverse complement strand
GGACTGCTCCGGCGAAACGTTGCGACGCCGTGCGAGTTCCTCCACTGCTCCGACGATCGCCGGCATGAGCTTGAACTCCCTGCGTGACACCGCCGCGCTGAGGAACGGCAGCAGTTCACGATGCAGGAGACAGAAGGCGGGTTGAGGTCTGCCCTCGACACTGCATAACCCCACTCGAGCCTCTGCACCAGCCGTAATCCCGGCGAGCCACCTCTGCATGAAGCTCAGGGGAATAAACGGAACATCGACCGGCAGCACCAGGCTCCATTCGAACGGCGAGTCCAGAAGCGCAGCCTCTATTCCGCCAAGTGGGCCGCACCCCGCGTGAACGTCCGGCACCAGGGGCGCGAAGACTGCAAGCTCCGGTCGGCTGCTCAGGATGCGGACCTGCGTACAGACGACCCGTAGCTTCTCGACAGCGATCTGTACAAGTGGCTTTCCGCCCAGTTCGAGGAGGGCTTTGTCCCGGCCCATCCGGGAGCTTTGCCCTCCGGCGAGCACGTAGCCCCCAACGCCCGCGCGCCGAAGCTGGTCCACTACGCCCCGACCCCACACAGAAAGCGGACGATCGATTCGATTCCACGGTGGAAGTTTGCGAGGTGAAACTTCTCGTTCGGAGCGTGCAGGTTGTCATCCGGGAGACCAAATCCCATTAGAACGGTCGGAATCTTCAGGTTCCGGACGAAGTCGCCGACGACCGGGATCGATCCTCCACCGCGCACAAAGACCGTCTCTTTGCCGAAGACGTCGCGCATCGCTACCACCGCGGCCTTCACATAGGCATTGTCAGTGCTGACGACGATCGGGTCACCTGAGTGAATGAGCCGGACTTCGAGGACGATTCCCTTTGGAGTCAGCGATTCCACAAACGCCTTGTACTGCGCAAAGCTCTCCGCCGGCGTCATGTCCGGGACCAGCCGCAGGCTGACCTTGGCGACTGCCTTCGCCGGAATCACCGTCTTGGCCCCGGCACCGATGAAGCCGCCGGGCATTCCGTGGACGTCCAGCGTCGGCCGCGACCAGGTCCGCTCCATCACGCTGTACCCGGGCTCACCCGTCAGCGCGACCGACCCGACCTCCGAATCCCTATAGTCCTCTTCGTCGAAGGGCAGCTGCCTCCAGGCCTTCAGCTCATCCTCCGTGGGAACCTGGACCTTATCGTAAAAGCCCGGGATCAGGATCTTCCCGTCCTCATCCTTCAGCTTCGCGATCACCTGCGCCAGGGCAATAAAGGGGTTCGGAGCCGCACCGCCGTACATTCCCGAATGCAGGTCCGTGCGCGCGCCGCGAGCCTCGATCTCGGTGTAGATCATGCCGCGCAGACCGACGCAAAGCGTCGGCAGGTCCGGCGCGAACATCTCCGTATCGGAAACGAGCGCGACATTCGCCTTCAAGCTGTCGCCTTGCTCACGGAGATAGTTGGCGATTCCCTCGCCCCCCACCTCCTCCTCTCCCTCGAGAATGACCCGCACGTTCACCGGCAGGCTTCCGTTACCTGCCACAAACAATGATTCCAGGGCTTTTACGTGCATCCACATCTGGCCCTTATCATCGACAGCGCCGCGGGCGTAGATATTTCCGTCCCGCTCCGTCGGCTCGAAGGGCGGCGACGTCCACTCGTCCAACGGCTCAGCGGGCTGGACGTCATAGTGCCCGTAGCAAAGCACAGTCGGCTTTGAGCTCCCGTCTTCAGCGGCAGCATGAAGCCACTCGGCCAGCACCAGCGGATGTCCGGTTCGGCCCGGGGAGGTCGCGGTCGCCTCTTCGGAGGTTTCGACCAGCCGGACGTTCTCTATTCCGATCCGGCGAAGCTCTGCCGCACAGAACTCCGCAGCCCGGCGCACATCTGCCGTATGCTCCGGCAGCGTCGATACGGACGGGATCCGCAGCAGGTCCTTCAGCTCTTCTACAAACCCGGCGCCATGCTCACGGGCAAACTCGATTGCTGCGTCCATCTGTGCCATTCGTCACGCTTCCTTGAACTATTCCATGCTCATCCTAATCTGACTCCGCAGCCATCGGCCACTCGCCATAT
>CAZZZQ010000750.1:0-2038 GCA_964658405.1 uncultured Sphingomonas sp. | reverse complement strand
CCACGATTCCCTTCCGGATGACGCCGCTCATTCTCATCGGGACCGCCCTGACGCACCTCTTCGGGGGCTCTGCCGGGCGCGAGGGCACGGCGCTCCAGACGGGTGCTTCGCTGGCCGATCAGATCGACCTCGTCCTGAGCAGGATCCCTCGCCTTGCACTGAGCAGGCAGGATCGCAGGACGCTCCTGATCGCCGGAATCAGCGCAGGCTTCGGCTCGGTCTTCGGAACACCGCTGGCCGGCGCGGTCTTCGGCCTCGAGGTCCTCACCATCGGGAACGTCGGCTACGACGCCATCTTTCCCTGCTTCCTCGCGGCCTTCGCGGCGGACTACGTCACCCACGCCTGGCACGTCCATCACACGATCTACACAGTCACGCAGCGTGCGCCGCTGACCCCGGTCAACATGCTCTCCGCGATTGCTGCAGGGATCTTCTTCGGGGTCACGGCGCTACTCTTCGCACGAACGACGCATGCGATCGGTGCGTTCTTCAAGCAGCATCTCGGCTACCCGCCGCTGCGCCCCTTTGTCGGAGGAGTCATCGTCGCGGTCGCGGTCTTTGGGATCGGCCTCGAGCACACCGGCAAGTACATCGGCCTAGGCATTCCGACCATCGCGGCGGCCTTCTCGCAGCACCTGCCAACCTACGACTTCGCCGCGAAGTTTGCCTTCACGACGGTCACCCTCGGAACCGGCTTCAAGGGAGGCGAGGTCACGCCGCTCTTCTACATCGGGGCGACGCTCGGCAATGCGCTCTCGCACCTGCTCCCGCTGCCGTCTTCCCTGCTGGCCGCGATGGGCTTCGTGGCGGTCTTCGCCGGCGCGGCCAACACGCCGATCGCGTCCAGCCTGATGGCGCTTGAGCTCTTCGGACCGGAGGCGGGCGCATTCGCCGCGATCGCCTGCGTCACCAGCTACCTCTTCTCCGGGCACTCCGGCATCTACCACGCGCAGCAGCTTGGCATCACTAAAGACGGGGTACAACAAGACCTTTAGTACCTTCGACCGCCCCAGCCGTAGCGAACGCCACCCTGCGCAACGAAGGGAATCCCCTGCGTCAGAACCGGGGTCCGCGCCACGTCAGCACGGCGGCCCGTCAGATTCTGAGCAGATACGAAGGCGGTAAAGCCGCGCCCGAGCGATCGCTGACCGTAGGCGTCCATCTGGAAGAAGGCGTGCAGAATCTGCGTGTTCGCGCTGTCGTCATAGGCCCGGCCACTGTACCGGCCCGCGACGACCAGCTCCCCGATTCGCGGGCTGCGGTAGCGGAGCTGCGCGGTCGATGTTTCACGTGGAACATTCGGGATCCAGGTTCCGACCAGCGCGGGCTGGGTTGAGAACTTCGTGATGACGGCGTGGGCGAACTGGTAGCCTGCGGTCGCTGAGAGCGCGTGGCCATCGTTGAGGGTGACGCTGGTCTCCACGCCCTGGCTCTGAATCTGGCCTAGATTCTGCCGCATCTGCGTGACCGACGTCGCGGTGGTGCTGAGGACGATGGCGGCGACCGGGCGGTTGATCTCGGTCCAGAAGTAGGTCGCCTGCGCCTGAATGCGGCCTGTATGGACGCTTACGCCGCCCTCTGCGCCAGTCGCGCGCTCCGAGACCAGCGCGGGATTTGCGAGGGTCGTCTGCTGGCCGACCTGGCCGGTGCGGTAGAGCTCGTTCATGGTCGGCGTGCGGAAGGCGCGGAAGCCGGAGCCGTGCAGCGCTACGTTTCGGCTGAGTTGGCGGACGACGCCGACGCGGGGGCTGGCGACGATCTCGTTCCGGTTGGCGATGGTTGCGGGGACTGGACCGGTGAAGATCGTTGTGTCGAGGTTCGAGGCGGAGTCGATGCGGAGGGAGGCGGCGCCGGACCAGCGGCCGTATTCGGCGACTGCCTCGCCGAAGCCGCCGAGAAAGCGCTGCCGGGAGGAGGTTACCTGGAGCGCCGTCGTTGTCGGCTTCTCGCGGTTGCCAGCGCGGAGGTCGCGGAGGTCGGCGCCGCCTACGAAGGCGATGCGGGTGAGATGGAAGGAGGCGTCGGTCGAGGCGCCCAG
>CAZZZQ010000749.1:0-2047 GCA_964658405.1 uncultured Sphingomonas sp. | reverse complement strand
TAATACTTCTCGACACGTTCTGCGCGTATGATTGCGTTCTGCATAGTGGACCAGTGACGTATGGTGTCTTTCGTTCAGATTGAAGGGAGCAGTTGCACACCGTTCGCTGCGGTCAGCGTATCATTACAAAGTACATTCATGAATAAACGGCAACTGCTATAGTCGCGTTACGACTGGATATACAGAAATTAGATTTTGGGGATATTGAGAATGCCAGATACTGCCGCTACAACGTCAAAGCCCCGGGTTCTCGTCGCTGACGACGAGCAGGTGATCGCTAATACCCTTGCGATCATCCTCAATCAGGCTGGCTTTGAGGCACGTGCCGTTTACAGCGGCGAGAAGGCTGTTGAGGCGCTCGATAGCTTTCAACCGAACATGCTGATCAGCGACGTGATCATGACCGGAATGACGGGCATCGAAGCAGCCATCGCAACCCGCAAGAAGATTCCGACGTGCAAGATCCTCCTCTTCTCCGGCCAGGCCGCGACGGCTGATCTGCTCGAGAAGGCTCGCGCCGAGGGGCATGAGTTCGAAATCCTTGCTAAACCGGTTCATCCTACCGATCTCCTCGCCAAGCTGCGCTCGTAAATAGAGCAGCAGACCCAACTCCTTCGGGATGCTACCGTGACCGCGGCGGCGTCCCGAAGGGACCGCAAATGACATAACATTTGTTACAGGTGACGGCGCTCTTTGATCTTCACCGCTGGAACCCCGGCGTAGACCGTCCATGGTTCCAGATCACGGGTGGCGACTGAGCCCAGCCCAAGCACCGCCCCTTCACCAACATTGACTCCCGGCGCGACGGACGCCCTCGCGCAGACCCATGCGTTCGGCCCGATGGTCATGGCGTAGGCCAGCAGAGGAAACGCCGGATCGTCGAAGTCATGGGTGGCGCCGCACAGGTAGGCGTCCTGTGACACGATCGCATGTGAACCAAAGTGCATGGGAGCCGGGTTGTAGATCTCAGCTCCGTCGCCCACGGCTACCAGGTCGCCGCAGACGAGGTTCCAGGGAGCCCAAATGCGTGCCTTTGGGTAAAAACGGGAGTTTGGGCCGAGCGTTGCCCCAAAGCTCTTCAGCAGGAAGGCCCGCCAGGCGTGCATGGGACGCGGTGACGTGCGGTAGAAGAGCGCGTAACAGATATTCCAGAGCAGTCGCCGGGAGCGCTCTTTGCTGGAGAACGCCGGCCGGAGGTACGGGTCCGCCGCAGTGTCGGGTGAGATGTGATCTGCTGCGTTGTAATGGACCTGTCTTGCCATCTGCTCCTCTATTTTTGATCGCGAAAATTCGAGACGCCGGGGATTAGGTCGTCTTCAGCAAGGGATCGAAGATCCTGACGATCGCACTCGCGTTCGTGCGCATATCGTATCGCGTCTGGAAGGTGGAGAGCGCCTGCAGACCCATCACGGAACGATCGGCCTCGGACAGAGCCAGCCATCGCTCCAGGAGCCGCAGCGTCCCTGCAGGGGTGTCCGACTCCATCAACCCGGCTCCATCCGCCGCGATATCGGGGGCGATGTTGACCTTATCCGAAACCAGGACCGGACGGCTGCATGCCAGGGCCTCGGCCACGGCGATCCCGAAGTTCTCCTGGTGTGAGGGCAGGATAAACGCCTCGGAGGCGTAGAACGCGCCCCACTTTGCGTCTCCCTGTAGCATGCCTGTCCAATGAACGCGAGCCTCCAGGCCGGCGTCGACGACAGCCTTATTAAGGGTAGCCTGCCAGTTCTGCTGGTCGGGTCCGGCCATGACGAGGTCGAGGCCGGGTTCACCGGCGGCGACCTTCAGAAATGCATCGATCAGCAGGTCGCAGCCCTTTTTATGGTGGATGCGCCCCAGGAAGAGCAGGAATCTTCGGCCGCGGAGCTGCGGAAAGAGGTTGAAAAAGGTCTCGCGCTGTGCGGCCTCATCTCCGTCAGGTCCGGTCGCCCCGAAGGCTACAACGTACGGGTTCCACTGATGCAGCCAAAAGCTCTCTTTGGCCAGCGTGGCCTCGAGCCCGCAGGTGAAGAGCACCTTGTAGGCACCGCGCAGAACCCAGTAC
>CAZZZQ010000748.1:0-2048 GCA_964658405.1 uncultured Sphingomonas sp. | reverse complement strand
CGAGACGCTTGACATCTTCGCCCCGCTCGCCCACCGGCTGGGCATGGGTAAGCTCCGCGGCGAGCTTGAGGATCTTGCCTTCCGCTACACCGATCCCTTCGCCTACCAGCAGCTTTCGACTGAGGTCGAGGCGCTCCGCGGCGAGGGTGAGATCTTCCTGCAGAAGATCGTGGCGAAGCTCGAAGAGAAGCTGAAGGAGCACAGCATCCAGGGCCGGGTCGAGTGGCGCATCAAGCGGCTTTACTCGATCCAGCAGAAGCTCGCGGATAACCAGATTCCCGTCGACCAGGTCTACGATCTGCTCGCCATCCGGGTCATCTGTCATACGGTCCAGGACTGTTACGCGCTCCTGGGCCTGCTGCACAGCATCTGGCGTCCCGTTCCCGGCCGCATCAAGGACTTCATCTCGATGCCGCGCCCGAACCTCTACCAGTCTCTCCACACGACCCTTATCGCAGACGGCGGCCACCAGTTCGAGGTCCAGATCCGGACCGAGGATATGCACCGCGTCGCGGAAGAGGGCATCGCCGCTCACTGGAAGTACAAGGCCTCAGACAACGTCACCGCCAAGGATGAGGCGCGTCTCGCATGGGTCCGCCAGCTGATGGAGTGGCAGCGCGAGATGACCGATCCCAACGAGTTCATGTCGACGCTGAAGATCGACCTGTACCCGGAGGAGGTCTACACCTTTACCCCCAAGGGCAAGGTGGTCGTGCTGCCGAAGGATGCGAGTCCGATCGACTTCGCCTACGCGATCCATACGGACGTCGGCAACTCGACGACGGGCGCGAAGGTCAACGGGCGGATTGTCCCGTTGAGGACCAAGCTGCGCAACGGCGACATCGTCGAGATCACCACGCAGGCCGGCCATGCGCCCAGCCGCGACTGGCTGTCGTTTACCAAGAGCAGCCGCGCCCGCAACAAGATCAAGCACTGGCTGAACGAGCATCAGCGCGAACGCGCGATCGAAATCGGCGGCAAGCTGCTCGAGCGCGAGGCCCGCAAGTACAAGCTCTCGCTGAACAAATTCGACGAAGCCGACTACCTCCGCGTCGCCGCTGACTATGGGCTGGGGACACGGGCTGAGCTGATGGCCGGCGTCGGCTTCGGCAAGTACTCGTCGCGGGTCGTGCTGAACAAGCTGGAGCCGGGTTCGACCCTCGCGATCGAGGCGGCTGCGCCCGAGGCCGGGGTCGGGAATGCGATCGGCCAGATGTCCGAGGCGGTCAAGCGCGTCTTCTTCGGCAAGGGCTCGGAGTCGCTCCAGGTGGAAGGCCAGGACGATCTGCTGGTCTACCGCGCACGCTGTTGTAATCCGATTCGTGGTGAAGAGATCATCGGCTATGTGACGCGCGGCAAGGGTGTTGCCGTCCATGCCCGAAGCTGTTCGAACGTGCAGAATCTGCTCTATGAGTCTGATCGCCGCATCCAGGTTGAGTGGTCTGCGCCGCCCTCCGAGACCGGTGCCCCGAAGGCGGATACGTATCCGGTGCGCCTGACCGTCCTCTGCGAAGACCGGCCTGGATTGTTGAAGGAGTTCACCGCAATCATCGCAGCGGACGACACTAACATCCGCTCGGTCGATTCAAAGCCAACTCCTGACGGCAACGCGCTGGTCGACTTCGTGATCGAAACGGTGGATGTACGGCACCTGAACCGCCTCGTGCTGAACCTTCGCAAGGTGCCCGGGGTGAGGGATGTGCAGCGGGTCCAGAAGATCTAAGGGCCGGTACTAGACTGATCCGACAGGGGTATCGAGACCATCTGGATCATCGATCCAGCAACCCGCACGGGACGTATGTGCTCCGGGCAAAGCTGGACAGAAGCCGCGCGGCTCGAGGTGCAGGGGAGCCGATCTATCTTGAGCTTCCTTTGCTCTTCGACTCGATCGGAACAGTCTGCTGACACGCCGCCTTTGACGAGATGGTCTATCAGTTTCGCGACCTGTCGTTCAAGGAGCATGTAGGTGCGTGGCATGCCCGTATCGCCCTGTTTGCAAACCCATGAGAAAAGCTTTACCGTTGCGGGGAATTTCAAAGCCACGATCA
>CAZZZQ010000747.1:802-2053 GCA_964658405.1 uncultured Sphingomonas sp. | reverse complement strand
AGCAGCTTGCGACGGATGAGCAGCAGCATGTGGAGTTTCTGCGGACCACGATTGCAGCGGTCGGCGGAACGCCGGTTGTGATGCCTGCTCTGAATCTTGCGGCGCTGGGTACGGTGACGAATGATGCTACGTTCCTGACGATCGCGCGGCAGCTTGAGACGGTTGGGATCAGCGCGTATGCGGGTGGTGCGCAGTATCTGACGACCAGTGCGGCGGCGATCACGTATGCGGCGCAGATCCTCGACACAGAGGCGCAGCATGAGGGGTTCCTGCGGCAGCTTTGCATTCGGCTGGGGGTGACGTCGCCGGCGGTTGATTCGCTGGATACGCCGCCGACGGCATCGGCGATCTTCAACACTGGCGCGACGACCGGGTTGAACCCGGTGCGGACGACCTCGCAGGTGTTGCAGCTGGTCTATGGGGTCCCGGGGCAGATCGGTGTGACCAAGGGTGGCTTCTTCCCGAACGGCGTCAACGGCAACATCATCGCGACGTAGAAGCAAGGGATGTGAGCGAGCGGCCGCACCCATTCGGTGCGGCCGTTTTGCGTTCAGGCGGTGGTGGGGGCGGCGGAACGGAGCCACTGCTCCATCTGCTGGTGGCCGACCATGCCGGCCTGCTGGAAGACGGTTTTGCCGCCGGAGAGGACGACAAAGTTGGGGATGCCGCGGACCTGAAAGCGGGCGGAGAGCTCGGGGTGCTGCTCGGTGTCGACCTTGAGGACGATGGCCTTGCCGGCCATGTCGGCTGCGGTGCGCGCGACCTCGGGTGCGGCGGCCTTGCAGGGGCCGCACCAGTCGGCCCAGAAGTCGACGAGGATGGGGACGGTGGCGTTGCGGACGAGGTCGTCGAAGAGGGCGGGGTCTGCGGCGATGGGTTCGGCGAGCGGTGGCAGCGCGGTTTTGCAGGCACCGCAGCGGCCGATGTCGGCGAGGTGTTTGGCGGGGATGCGGTTCTTCTGGCCACAGGATTTACAGGCTCTGACGACGGACATGATGGCCCTCCACGGGGGCGATGCGACTGGAGATTGGATGCTACGCCGGTGCAAAGGATTGCGGCGCCGGCCGGGCGGGGCTGCTGTATGCTCACTGCAACAGGCTGAGGGGTCGCGGATGGATGCTGGATCGGGTGTACTGATGTTCTTTCTTGCGATCGTGGTGATCGTTGCGCTGATCACGATTCTGAAGACGCTGTTTACGGTGCGAACGGCGACGGCGGGGATCGTCGAGCGGTTCGGGAAGTTCAACCGGA
>CAZZZQ010000747.1:0-792 GCA_964658405.1 uncultured Sphingomonas sp. | reverse complement strand
GTGCGGCCGGGTCTGCATGTGCTGATCCCGTATGCGGAGCGGGTCTTCTTCGTCGATCTGCAGGTGAAGCAGGCGCAGTTTTCGGTCGAGACCAAGACGCGCGATAACGTCTTCGTGCAGATCCCGGTGAGCGTGCAGTACCAGGTGCTGGACGACAAGATTGCGGACTCGTTCTATCGGCTGAGCGCGCCGCAGAAGCAGATTGAGAGCTTTGTTTTTAATTCGATCCTGGGCCATGTTCCGAAGCTGACGCTGGATGAGACGTTTGAGCAGCAGTCGGGGATCTCGGTCGCGGTGAAGGTGGAGCTGGACCAGATTATGAGTGGCTTCGGGTTCAATATTCTGACGGCGCTGGTGACGGATATTATTCCGGATATTAAAGTGAAGGCCGCGATGAATGACATCAATGCGGCGCAGCGAGCGCAGGTGGCGGCGCAGGCGCGGGGTGAGGCGGACAAGATTCTGAAGGTGAAGCAGGCCGAGGCTGAGGCGGAGTCGAAGGCGCTGCAGGGGAAGGGAATTGCGGCGGAGCGGCAGGCGATCATCGATGGCCTGAGTGCCTCGATTGAGCACTTCCAGGGTGCGGTGCCGGGATCGACGAGCGAAGAGGTGATGGCGCTGGTGCTGCTGACGCAGTATTTCGACACGCTGCGGGATATTGGTACTCGCGGAGGCACAAATACTTTGTTCCTCCCGAACAGCCCGGGCGCGGCGCAGGATCTCATGACGCAGGTGCTTGCGGGGCTGCGTGGCGGAGCGGTGGTTGGACCGGCTCCGGCGAAGCATGTTGCG
>CAZZZQ010000746.1:0-2053 GCA_964658405.1 uncultured Sphingomonas sp. | reverse complement strand
AAGAACTGTGCGTCGCCGGGCGTCCCATCGGCCGCACGCTTCAGGGTCGAAGCATCGAGCAGGTAGACCTGATCGACAGCCAGCGTGCCGCCCTTCAGCCTCGGGGCAGTGCTTCCGACGACATCCGTAATCCCTGCAAAGTCCTTCGAGACCTCGGCGACGCTGGCGAGACGAAGAGCCGCTGCATCTCCGGTCTGAATGCTGGCTGCAAAGCTTCTTGCCGCGGTCGCGAGAGCATCCCGGTCTGCCGGGGCCATCAGCGACTGGGTGGTGCAGGTCTCAGAGAGCGCGGGTCGAGCCACCGCGAGCAACAGGGCTCCAGCGAGTGCAATGGTTTTTGCGGATTCTACAAAGCGCATCATGTGGTCGGAAAGCCCTCGTCCGGTTGGACCAGACACGCTGTCAGTCTAGTACAAAGTGTCCTGCGACCGCAGCGGAGGGCATGTGAGGCGATCTGCCAGACGAAAACCCAAGTGGCACAGGAGAGACACGTTAGACTGAAAAGAGCGCGGCGGATGATATCGTCGGCGTCTTCTCAGCGTCCTATGATGAGAGATATGATGCAGCGATTTCTGCCAACCCGGGTCATGAAGATGCTCGTTCCCTGCGCCGCATTCGCGCTGGGTGGGGCTGTCCAGGCACAGGTCAATCTCAGTGCAAAACCTTCAGCCGCCATACCGGCGACTTCGACCACGCAGGCGGTGATCGCGCCGACCCCGTCGACCCCTGCTCAGCGCGCTCCGAAGCGTGCCGAGGTGACCTTCAGCCAGGGGCAGCTCGCAGTCTCGGCAGATAACGCCAGCCTGAACCAGATTCTCCGGGAGATCAGCAGGCAGACCGGGATTAAGATTACTGGCGGTGTTGCGGATGAGCGCGTCTTCGGGCACTACGGTCCATTGCCTGCCTCACAGGTCCTTGCCACCTTGCTCGACGGCACCAGCAGTAATGTTCTTCTATTGCAGGCGGATAGCACGACCCCGGGCGAGTTGATTCTGACACCGCGCCAGGGCGGCCCGACCCCCCCGAACCCGAATGCCCCGGGCTTTGACGACGATGTAGCGGGGGAGAGCGATCAGCCACCGACCCCACAGGCACCGGTACCAACCGGTCAGCAGGGTGCAGTCCAGCCTCAAAATCCGCAAGGTGTGGGATCATCCCTTACGCCGCCCGCTTCGGCGACCGATCCAAGCGATCCGAATGCAGTCAAGACGCCGCAGCAGATCTATGAGCAGCTCCAGCGTCTGCGGGCACAACAGCAGACAGCTCCCCAATAGTCCAGGGAATCAAACGAACGAGGCAGAGTTGCGCCTGAATTATCCCTCGACAACCTGAATATTGGCCGCCACCGCCGCAGCCGTCGATCGCACCGCCACCTGCCGGGCATGAATGCGGAAGAGCGCGAACATCGCGTAGCAGACGCCATAGGCCACCAGAACACCTGCCGCCATCGCCGCCAGGACTGCACACACCAACACAATCGAAGTACTCAAACCACACCCCTTGAGTCGAGTGACCGTCGCCATCCTGCGCGTCACGGAAGTCTCTCTGTCATCGTACAAAACTTCCGCAGCATTTCAGCATGCGCGGTAAAAAAGCCGTATTGATCGATCGGATACATCTCCTGCCGCGGAACGCGACCCCTGAGTGGCCGCCAGAAGCGCGTCGCTGCCGCGACCGCCCCGGGGATGCCGTATTCTAGAGACTTGGCTGTACCTCGGCCCGGACCCCTATGGCTATCACACACATTACCGTTCGTGGCGCTCGCCAACACAATCTTCAGAACGTAAACGTCAGCATTCCGCGCAACACGCTGACCGTCGTCACCGGGCTCTCGGGCTCGGGTAAGTCGTCGCTCGCCTTCGACACCATCTATGCAGAGGGTCAGCGGCGGTACGTTGAGACGCTCTCGGCGTACGCGCGCCAGTTCCTCGACCAGATGGAGCGGCCGGATGTGGATGCCATCGAAGGCCTCTCTCCCGCAATCTCGATCGAGCAGAAGACGACCAGCCGGAGCCCGCGCTCGACCGTCGGCACGAGCACGGAGATCTACGAC
>CAZZZQ010000745.1:0-2060 GCA_964658405.1 uncultured Sphingomonas sp. | reverse complement strand
AGACGTACACCATTCTCAGGCAGCATAACGCCGCACTCTGCGTCGCGGAGAGTGACGATCTTGTAACCCCCGAGGTGCACACCTCGTCGACCCACGCCTGCCTTCGCCTTCGGAAGAACGGCGGCTACACCCCCGCAGAGCTCACCTCCATTGCAGCGCGCGTCACCAAACTCGCGAAGGACCGCGAGGTCTACGCCTACCTCAAGCATGAGGACGAACCGACCGGCGCGCTGAACGCGGTCGCCCTTCTGGAAGCTGCAGGGAAGCGCTGATGCCCGCAGTCGCCGAGTTCACCGCTACAGCCTTTCAGCCGCGCCCCTATCTGAGGAGCGGCCACCTTCAGACGATCATCGGCAACTATCTCCACCGGATCGATGCGCTTCCGCTCCCCCAGACTGAGCTGGTCGAGGTCTTTCCGGCGACTGAGAGCCAGATCGCCAGCCAGGTTCTTTGTCACTGCCATTGGCAGCCTGCGGAGACGCGCACCCGCCCGACTGCGATCATCGTCCATGGCCTGGAGGGGTCGTCCAACTCGCAATATGTTGTCGGAAACGCCAACAAGCTGTGGCGCGCCGGGTGCAACGTCATCCGTATGAACATGCGGAACTGTGGCGGCACGGAGCGCCTCTCGCCGACGCTCTATCACTCCGGCCTGTCGGGGGATGTTGCCGCTGTTCTGCGTCACTTTGTCGCCAGCCGCGGTCTGCAATCGGTCTCGTTGATCGGGTATTCGATGGGTGGCAACCTCGTCCTGAAGCTTGCCGGAGAGCTTGGCCGCAGCGCCCCGCCGGAGCTGCATTCAGTCATCGGCGTCTCGCCCGCGATCGATCTCGGACCATCCGCCGACGCCTTGCATCGCCCCATGAACCGCGTCTACGAGTGGAAGTTCCTCCGTGCCCTGCTGAAGCGCTTTCGCCGCAAGGCTATGCTCTTTCCCCGCGCGTACGACATCGCCCGCGCCGACTACATCCGGTCGCTCCGCGAGTTTGATGACAAGATCACGGCGCTCTACTCAGGCTTCGCCGGTGCGGATGATTACTACTATCGGGCCGCTGCCGCCCGCGTGATCGACCGTATCGCCGTCCCGACCCTCATCCTCCACGCGGCCGACGATCCCTTCGTCCAGATCACGCCGGAGTCGCGCGCAGCCCTCGCCGCAAACCATGCGATCACCTTCATCGAGCCCGCCCATGGCGGTCACTGTGCCTTCCTCGCTACACCGGATGTGGCTACCGGCGATGACGGCTACTGGGCCGAGACGACGCTCCTTCGCTTCGTGCTTGATCACGGTTGAATCCAAGGATGACCGGGGTTGTCTTTCGTTTGGCGCTGCCGAAGCATCCTACGGGCTCGAAGGACAGTAAGATAGAACTTCATGCTCTCAGAATGGTCCGTTGAATGCGCTGCAGAGGACCCCGTCCTCGTGGTCCCGTGGTCTGACCCCGACAGCTCTGCCCACTTTGTCGACCTTCGCGAGAACCCGTACGACCTCGACCACCTGCCCGAAGCCGAGCAGAATCCTCCGCTGATGCAGGCCCTGCGCTCGCTCAACGCCGCCCGATCGCCGGTCTTCACCGCAAAGTGCGACGCCTGGCGGCTCGACGCAGATGATCTGGAGACGCTCCGCATCGAACTTGACTTGACGCCCGACGAGGCGCCTGCCGGCTTTGCCAGCTACATCGATCTGCTCTGCCGCGAGCGTTCGCTCTTCGCCTCGTTCCATCAGCAGGAGCAGCTGCTCTCCCGCATCACCCGCCGCGCCTCCGCGCTCGATCACCCGAATGCGCTGCTCGATTGCGTCATCCGGCCGGCGCTGATCGACCTGACCGGCCCGCAGGAGGGCTTTGCCATCAGCCTCTATGTCAAGGCGCTTGGCCCGGATGCGGATACGGCATGGGCGATCTGGGCTGCCGCGCTCGAGTCCGTCGTTACCCTGCTTCGAAGCAAAGATCTGGCACTGGCGTAGACGCACCGCTACAATCAGGGAAGTCGTTCAGGCCCGAACGCACACGGGCGAGTAGCTCAATCGGATAGAGCACGAGCCTTCTAAGCTCGGGGTT
>CAZZZQ010000744.1:0-2065 GCA_964658405.1 uncultured Sphingomonas sp. | reverse complement strand
GTCCTCGAACACGCAATCCGTGACTATCCCGGCATCGCGCATCTGGTCGTCACCTGCAACGCAAATGCGCAGATGATCGAGGTCTGCAGTCGGGTCTCGCACGGCTGCGTCATCGTGCTCGACGACGCGGTCAACGATCGTAGTCTCGCGATGACGAGCTCCTTTACCAACATGGTCATCCTTGGGCAATGCCTCGCTCATGCCTGGTCGATCGAAGAATACGCCCCGATCCTCAACCAGCTCTCCTCCTCGGCCAGCGACTTCCTTGAGACCGCCGCGCGTGAGAGCGAACGCCTCGCCGCGATGCGTCTTCCTCGCGCGTGCCTCATTGGTTCGGGCTCTCTCTTCAGCGTCGCCAGGGAGTCTGCGCTCAAGGTCCTTGAGATGACTGCAGGCGAGGTCAAGACCATGGCCGAGAGTGTTCTCGGTTTGCGCCACGGACCTATGGCGGCCCTCGACACAGCGACCCTGTTGATTTGCTTTGCCTCGTCCGACGACCGGCGGCAGCAGTATGCGCACGACCTGATGCAGGAGATCACGCGGAAGGAGATTACCGGTTGCCGCATCGTCGTTGGTCCCGCGGCCGCGCGCGCACGATTCGGCAACGTATGCGACACCTATCTCTCCATTCCGGACGGTATAGCCGACACCTACCGTCCAGCGCTCGACATTCTCTTCGGGCAGCTGCTTGGTCTTTATAGCTCGATCGCGTGCGAGATGAAGCCGGATGCCCCCAGCCCCGGCGGCGTCATAAGCCGCGTCGTCCAGGACTTCACGATTTACTAGAATCCCCCTCGAGAGCAACGCCCACGCTGCCTGGGTGATACGTTAGCTCCCCGACCAAAGGCATGACATACTCGCGGAATGAATCGGTCACTGCGACCGCGTCACGGCTCAACCACGCTGCCGGAATCCGTCTGCTTCCGCTGCCGGCCTGCTGCAGAGGAACAAGCTCGAACTTCCTCCCGTCCGCCAGGCCGATCGGAAGCAGCGCTACCATCTTGTTCGTGTCTCCATGCGCAAGAGCACGTACCCCTTCGCGCCCAACCAATTCCGCATCCTCACGATCACGCTCCGACACCAGGGCCATGCACGACCGGCCGATCAGTCCGGGCTTTTCGCTACGGCAACGTATTCCAAGCTCCTCGGCAACCACTCCAGAGAGATACTGTGCCACGCCGCCGATCAGCGGGCGATTGGTCTTCCTCTCACCGTTTTTGTTCGAGGCCGGTCGCTGTTCAAACACAGGCGTGCCGTCAGCATAGGCCGTTCCTTCGGAGACAACGACAACCGCCCAGCCCAGCCGCCTCACCACGTTCTCTAGATCGGCTAGAAATTGTTCGCGCACGAAGGGCACCTCGGGGATGTAGACCAGGTGCGGTGCATCGCCCGGATTTCGTCTGGCAAGCGTGGCACTTGCCGCAAGCCAACCCACATCGCGGCCAAGCGTCTCGAAGATGGAGACCGGCTGCGGAAGCGACCGGATATCCATCGCAAGATCGATCGTTGTCTGCGCGACGAAACGTGCCGCACTTGCAAAGCCCGGACAGCGGTCGGTGGCTGTGATGTCGTTATCGATCGTCTTTGGAACGCCGATCACTTGCAGTTCCAATCCCGCCCTGCAGCAAAAGTCGCTGACGATCTGCGCGCCGCGCATCGTGCCATTGCCACCCATGAAGACCAGGTATCGAACTCCGAGCCGTCGCATGGAGTTCACGCAGCTTTCGAGGTCCTCGTCGGTAGGCTTGAAGCGCGAGGAGCCCAATCCAGCTCCCGGACTGTGGCGCAGAGATCGCAACTCCTCTTGAGTGAGGTTGGTCAGCTCAATGAGGTCGCTGGACGACAAGCCTTTCATCCCTGAACGCGCACCGAAAACCCTGCCAATACAGGGTTGCTTCTGCGCTTCGTCAATGATGCTGGCCAGGCTCGCGTTGAAGACCGTCGTGGGTCCGCCTCCCTGCACGATCATCAGGTTTTCCGGACGCATCTCGTCTTCCTTCAAGTGCTGTGGAGACTTTCGACAACGAGGCGCTGCGTTCTTCCCCGCGATGCAAGACTACGCCTG
>CAZZZQ010000743.1:0-2068 GCA_964658405.1 uncultured Sphingomonas sp. | reverse complement strand
CCGTACTCCATCGGATGGTCTTCTACCTGGACGGCGAGGCGTTTGTCGCCGGTGAAGTAGCTTGGCCCCTTGGCGCAGGCCCAACTCTTCAGCACGCCGTTCCAGCCGAGCCGAAAGTCGTAGTGCAGATGCGAGGCGGCGTGCTTCTGGATAACGAAGGGGAGTCCATCAGGGATCGGTGCCTTGCCGCCGCTTGGCTCCGCGGTGACGTTGAAGTCGCGCATGGAGCGATAGCGTTCAAGCTGCTCGTCGACTGCGTCGGCTGCCTCGGGCTTCTTCGCGCTGGATCGTTTCGTGGCCATAAAGGTTTAGGCGGACTTGCGGGACCTGGACTTGGCTGCCTTCGCAGGAGCTTCCTTGACGAGGCTGATGCCCTTCTTCGTCTCGGCTGCAGCGGTGCGAGCGGAGGCCTTCTTCGGCGCTGCCGGGGCTTCGTCATCCTGCACGCTTTTACGCAGGGCGTCCATCAGGTTGACGACCTTGGTGGACTTCTGTGCTGGCTCGTCCTCGGGGATCGGTGCGTGCTCGACCTTGGCCTCGACCATGGCACGGAGGGCGGCTTCATACTCGTCTTTGAACTTCTCCGGCGCGAACTTGGCTGCCTTGCGCTGGATTAGTTCCTTGGCAAGTGAAAGCTGGTCGTCGTCAATGGCGACCTTCTTGATCTCGCCGAAGTAGTCCACGGGCTTACGGAGCTCTTCGGCATAGCGCATGGTGTAGGCCATCATGCCGGGGAGGGCGTCGTCTCCTGAGGCAGAGATGGCGACGAGGTGCTCGCGGCCACCGAAAGCGATCTTGCCTAGCGCGACCTTCTTCGTGCTCTCAAGCGCCTTGCGGACGACCGCGAAGGCTTCGCCCTGGGCATCGTTCTCGGGAACGGCAAAGTAGGGCTTCTCGAAGAATTCGGGATTTACGTCGTCGATATCGACAAACTGCGTGATCTCGAGGGTCTTCTTGGAGGGGATGCGGAGGTTCTCGATCTCGCTGGGCTCGATCATGATGTACTCGCCCTTGCGGTACTCGTAGCCCTTGACGATGTCGGACATCTGGACGGGAGCCTGCTCGCCGCCGCTTGCGTCGCCGGAGACCTTCTGGTGCTTGACGCGTTCGCCGGTCTTGCGGCTGATCTGGTGAAAGCGGATCTCGCTCTTGGCTTCCGTTGCGGGGAAGAGTCGGATTCCGAAGGAGACGAGAGAGATACGGACCTGACCGGACCAATAAGGACGTGCCATGTGACTCTCCAGGCGTAGAGAAGCGGGTACAGCTAGATGTGATGCGCAGAATGCAGGTTTTGTTCGCTTCTAAGAGCACGATTCGATCGGCGGCTCGATGGTCCCGCGATATTGCGGAAACAGGATGCAGGTAGACTGGCGACAGCACCGGCAATGCTCCTGCAAGGACGCGGGGCAGACCTTTAGTGAGCGAGGTAAAGAGTGGAACGTGTGAAATCGGATGCGCTTGTATTTTTCGGTGCGACTGGCGACTTGGCCTATAAGCAGATCTTTCCATCGTTGCAGCGGCTTGCAAAGCGAGACAAGCTGCCCGGACTGGTGATCGGCGTCGCGAAGTCGGGATGGAACCTTGACCAATTCAAGGATCGTGCGCGAAAGAGTGTCGAGGAGCACGGCGGGCTGGACCCGGTCGGCTTCGAAAAACTGCTGAGCCGGTTGCACTATGTCGATGGCGACTATGGAGACCAGGCGACCTTTCAGCAGGTTCGGAAGGAGCTTGGCTCGGCCGAGCACCCGATCCACTACCTCGCGATTCCGCCGGTCCTCTTTGGCAAGGTGATGGAACAGCTGAAGGTGGCGAATTGCTCGGATGGTGCGCGGATCGTGATCGAGAAGCCCTTCGGGCATGATCTTGCCTCGGCTCAGGCTTTGAACAAGCTGGTCAACAGCTTCTTTCCAGAAGAGGATGTCTTCCGCATCGATCATTATCTCGGAAAAAACGCCGTCCAGAACCTACTGTACTTCCGCTTCGCGAACTCGTTTCTTGAGCCTATCTGGAACCGCCAGCATATTGAGTCGGTTGAGATCACGATGGCGGAGCATTTTGGCGTGCAGGG
>CAZZZQ010000742.1:0-2079 GCA_964658405.1 uncultured Sphingomonas sp. | reverse complement strand
TGCTTGATCTGGCGCTCGTCGACCAGGCCGGAGGTCTGCTGGGTCGAGAGATTGACGATGGCAGGGGCGTCGACGACGCTGACCTGCTCGCTGACGGAGTCGATGCCGAGCTGCAGATCGATCTGCTTGCTTTCGCCGACGGTGAGGGGGATCCCGGTCCGATGCTGGGTTGAAAAGCCTGCGATCTCGGCGGAGATGGTGTAGGTTCCGACCGGGATGGAGGGCGCGGCGTAGCGGCCATCGGGGCCGGTCAGGAGCCGGCGCTCGTTGCCTGTCTCGTCGTTATGGACGAGGACGGCGACGTGGGGGAGCGCGGCGCCAGTCGAGTCGGTGATGGTTCCGGAGAGCGTACCTCCGACCACCTGGGCCTCGGCTGTAAAGGCAAGAAAGAGAGCAAGCAGCCCCGCGAGAACTGCGGAAAATGGGCTGATGCGGGTACGGGCAGAGCGAATCATAATGTCTCCTGAACAGGGAAGTGCGGGCGCTCTTATGGCGCTTTCTGGTTGGAATTGGGGTCGTGCGGGGTGCAGATTCTCGACGTGTTCTCGCCTAAGGGCGACAACAACGGAGCTGCATGAGAGGGGTCGGAGTCATCGGGGAACTCCGTGGTTGTAGCTCCAGTAGACGAGCCCGAGGGTAATGAGCGCGATGAAGATCTCGCCCAGTACACCGACGATCAGCGGACGCCAGCCCTGGCCGACGAGGTCGCGAAGGTTCGTGCGAAGGCCGACCCCGGCGAATGCTGGCAGGAAGGCCCAGCGCGAGAGGTTTGATAGGCTGGTCAGCTGGGGCGCGGTGAAGAAGTGCGCCGTGGCCATGATGGAGATTGCGAGGAAGCCGAGGATGAACTTGGGGAACTTCTGCCAGAGGAAGCGGCCCTTGTGCTCGACCACTGCGGCCTGGCCCTTCGACGCCCAATAGACGGCATAGCCCAGGACGACGAAGCCGATGAAGGCCGAACGTGCGGTCTTTGCGAGGACGGCGAAGCGGCCGGCAGTGTCCGAGTAGATTGCTCCGGTCACGGTGGCTTCAGCGGTGTTATCGACGGCCAGCCCGGCCCACATCCCGTAGGCCTGGTCGCTCATGTGGAGGGCGTGGCCGATCGCGGGGAAGGTGAAGAGGGCGATGGCGCCGAGGGTGAGGATGGCGGCGATCGCGGTCGAGGTGTCCTCCTCGTCGGGATCGATGGCGCCCTGCGCTGCCATGATCGCGGTCACGCCGCAGATAGAGCTTCCGATGGCGAGCAGGCTGGTGAGCTTGGGCGGCAGGTTGAAGATGCGGCCCAGCAGGGTCATGACGGTAAGCGAAAGGACCAGCTCGACGGCGACGAGGCCGAGCGAGAGTCAGCCGATCTGAAGGACATCCTGCATCAGGAAGCGCGCACCGACGAGGACGATTCCAAGCTTCAGCCAGAGTTCGTAGGTGGCGACGCCGGGGCGAAAGATCTTCGCGACGCCCACGGTATTGCTGATGAGCAGGCCGAGGACGATGGCCCAGAGGACGTACTCGATCTGCGGCAGCAGCAGGTGGTAGCGAACCCGCAGCACGGTGAAGGTGTGCTCCAGCAGCTTGCCCAGGAGCCCGATCCCGAAGAGCAGCGCAACGCCGGGAAGCGTCTGGAGAAGACGCCGGGCCGGGGAGGCGGTGCTGGGCGGAGCTACAAGGGCAGAGGTGGACATGGACTACTTTCAGGCTCGTCTAGGAGCGGGTTAGAACTTGATCTGCGGAATGATGTTGAGGCGGATCAGCGCGGCGAGTGCGAGTGCGATCCCGATTGCGAGGAAGTCGACGTTGAACTTGGAGGTTTTGCCGGTGTTCGAGGGGATTGCCATGAGAGGCTCCTGACTATAGTTGGGGCAAAGAAGTTGGGACAAAGAAAAACCCACGTATCGCGCCTGGCGCCGATACGTGGGTTCCTGAAATTCTAAGGTCGTGGGATAGATCTACGGCCTAGGGCAGGGTTGAACCAACGCAGCAGCTTGTGCTCTGACAACAGAGGCAACAAGTACAGGCTGCGATGTGCATCAATCCCATAGGTCGAGAGTAGAGGGTTTGCCGGGGGGCGTCAACCTGCGGCCC
>CAZZZQ010000741.1:0-2080 GCA_964658405.1 uncultured Sphingomonas sp. | reverse complement strand
CTGGCTTCCCACTTGGGCTCATCGAGCACCAGCAGTGGCGCAAAAGTGTCAGGAACGGAGTCACGACATGCTGGATCAGCGCCAACCTGGAACACTGGCGGCCCGGGGCAAAATGTTCAGCACGAAAGACAGCAGCGGCGCGAAAGTAGCGCGAGTATGGCTCCCCATTATGGCTGGAAACAAAGGAGAATGTCCAATCTGACTTCGCGGCGACACGAGAAGACGGACGGAATGCACATCTCGGAAGCGCTATGCGGTCAAAAGAGCCGTTGAGACTTTACCAAGAGCGTGTAAGCGGTCATTATGCAGGCCACTGGACCGGGGCGCAAGCTTCCCTGCCCGTTTGGGGCTCTAGCGCCGCCAGAGGGTACCAGAATTGGGGGAATCTGGTGTTGAGAAGGAAGCTGAAAGTGGATGAGAGTTCGTGTTGATTCAAAAGCGTAGCTACTACTTCACCTTCTTGCGATAGAGGACTTGACCATGAATAGCAGCAGGCTTCGAAGGAGAAGAACTCACCAGGATTGACAAAGAGCGAGATCACCGACATTCTCAAGACCTTCGGATCTTGCTTTCGCTCCGTTTCAGGGCCCTTACTACCCCAATACCCGATTCTGGATTGGCGCATGCTGGAGGGCTAAGGGCTGAAAGGGCCGAACGCAGGTACGTGCGGTGATCTCTCTGGTCTTAAGCACAAGGCAGTCTAGCGCGTTCCCTAATCACGATGGCTTGAAGCAGCGGAAAGCTAACGAGGGGGGCGTGGCGTCGCCGGATCCAACGCCTGATTAGTGCTGTGTGACAAAAACTGGCTTACGTTAACCAATACGGAGGTACCATTTGCTTTGCAGCTTTGGTTTGCTCTTTGACTTCGTCGAACACAGGTTAAGATATCCAAGCACCGGTATCCCACCCCTAAGACTCGCACTATTGCTCGCATTAGGGTTGTGAAGCAGACGGTACTCTTCAAGTTTATCCTCAAACTTCCATCCAAACTCGTCACGCGTCACTAGCTGGATGCAACTCGTAGAATTACTTATGTACTGGTGCCTTGGCGACCACCAAGTCAGCCCAGCTTGGACAATGGTTATCCATCGCCGATGGTTCATTCATCTGCGGGCGATCCAAAGCACGGAAGTGTCCAGAAGCCTCCTATTCGTTCCCGATGGAAGTGACAGTATGACAGCCATCAGCCAGCGTCGGAACGTCTAGAGCACGCCGGCTGGAAAGGTTGAGAACCTCATCCTAAGTTGACAGCGGAACGATCGATCGTACAAGAACTACGCAATTCGCGAATCGGGACTGCCTTCAGCTCCCCGTTTCTAATTGGAAATAATGCTGCAACGCCTCCGCTATGCTAAATGTCCGGGTATCGTAAGGAAAAGACAATGCTACGTAACATCGTGTTGGCACGATCTTCATAGTCAACTCCTTCGCGCTTCCTGGCGGATGGAGAGCTCACGAGGGTGGGACCTCATCCGTCGGTGGTGGCCGGTTCTCCTCTCTTAAGTATTCCCAGCCGGTTTCCTCTTCGGGCCTTTCTTCCTCCATGCCCAGGCACTTTCGCAGAATTCGCACCTCTCCCTGCAGCCCGGAAATGACAGACTGCTCCTGGCTCAATTCTTCACATCGCAGGCGGTATGCTTTGCGGATCATTTCACATACTTGCATGCATTTGGCATGCCACTCATCCCGTTCCATGCGGCTCTGCAGATGCTCGTCCTTCTCGGCTTGAAGAAGGCCGTTGTAGTGTCGGCGCTGGGCCAGATATCGATCGTTATTGTCACAACAGTAGTTACGAATCTGGTCGGTGGCATTTCCTAGCGCGTTCTCGTAGTCCGCGATCAGGGCAGTATTTTCACCCTGCTCGTTTCTGTAGATGTCGATAGTTCGGTTCGCCCTTGCTAGCTCTAGCTCGAGCTCACGTATCCGGGCAGCGTCGCTCTCTTTACTGCCCCCGCCGTCATTCGAACTCCCATTGGCGCGCCGGGCCACCTCCTCAGCTGTTCTTGTGATTTGGCTGACTTTCTCGCGATTTTGCGCAAGGATGCGCGCAAGCTGCTGAATTTGAGAATTGAGGTAGTTG
>CAZZZQ010000740.1:0-2082 GCA_964658405.1 uncultured Sphingomonas sp. | reverse complement strand
CGTCTGAGGATGTGGAACGCGGCGGCGATCAAGCGGCCGGTTGCGCCGGGTGAGAGCAAGCGCCACTCCTGGTACTCCGAGGACGACGGGACCGGCCATACCGATGCACCGAAGCTCGCATGGATGGAGCTGCGTGGTCCGACCGACTGCACCATCTGGACCGAGGCGAAGTGGCAGATGCTGCTGAAGCGGCTCGGCCCCGACCCTTTGAACGGCGACACTCCGGACAAGATGATCGAGCGCATCGTGAAGAGCAAGAAGGCAATCGGCGCGCTCCTGATGGACCAGTCGGTCGCTGCCGGGCTCGGCAACATCTACCGCGCGGAGCTGCTCTTCCGGGCGCGGCTTACGCCCTTCGTCGCGGGCAAGGAGGTTCCCGAAGCGAAACTCCGCGCCATTTGGAAGGATGCAATTCCGTTGATGAAGGCGGGAATGGTCGATAGACGTATTGTGACCACGCTGCCGAAGGACCGGCCGTCAGGGACGGGGAAGCCCAACAAGGATGAGACTCACTACGTCTATCGCCGCAACGGGCAGGAGTGTTTCATCTGTGGGACGAAGATTATGCGGAAGGATATGGAGGGTAGAAATCTATTCTGGTGTCCCACTTGCCAGCCGGGTTAACTCATGTGAAAGGAGCGTGCGACCTTCGGAGAGCATTCTGAATCAGACCGCACATCAGCATCGTGTAGCCAGCTCTATGAACTGCGCCGCTGTTAGGCCCCTTACGACCGTACGCAGTAACCCTGGAAGCTAATCCAGTACGTGGAGCAATGGCGATGGCAGAGATGATTTGGCAGTGCGATCAGGTTCGCGCAGGACAGCTGTATAACCGTATGACCTTCAACACGGAACAGGAAGCGGTCGAGTTCGTTCACCGCATGCAGCAGATGGAGCCCGACCAGGTCTTTCTAATTGAACCAATCAACGTACGGGACATCTGGAACTGAATGGGACATGATTTTGGGAATTGACTGGAACGAGATACAGGCGCTGGCGACGACGACTCTGGTGTTGACAAGCGCGGGGGCAATTGGCTACGCCGCCCTTCAGCTTCGTCACGAGCGCGGATACAGGTCTGTCGCCAACCTCGAGAAGCAGCTGGCGTTCTTCCTCTCGGAGTCCTTCGTGGGCGCCCGTCGCAGGCTGGCAATGGCCCGTCTGTGCGACGGCCGCCTGCAGGAGTGGGAGCTCGACCGGCCACCCGTCAGCGCCTTCGAGATTCTCGATTTCTACGATCATCTTTCGCTGCTGGTCAAGAAGGGGCATCTCGACCTCTATGACGTCTGGCACACGTTCTATGAGTGGGCGCAACCGGTCTACGTCGATATGCAGCCTCTGATCGAAGACTCGAAGAGCGCCTACTCGGAGCACTACAACGATCTGCAGAAGATGATGCGCCGGATGGACGAGATCCAGCTTGCGAAGATGAACAAGCAGAATGCAAACCATTGGGCGCTCTGGACGCCCGACCGAATTATCGAGCACTACACCTACGAGCTTGAGGCAGGCGGCAGACCGCGCCGCGTCCGGCGGAGGAACGAGACGACGGTCACGGCGACGCATCTGAAGGATTAGGTTGGAAGTACAGTAGAAGAGGATGATGGCTTAGATCTGCGCTGCACAGACGGCAGCCGGTTCGATAGAAAGCGACGACAACGATGGCGACACAGACCAAGGATTATTACGGTACGCTCGGCGTAAAGAAGACTGCTACGTCCGATGAGATTCGCAAGGCATTCCGCAAGCTGGCGCGGAAGTATCACCCGGACGTCAATCCGAACGACAAGAAGGCCGAAGAGAAGTTCAAAGAGATCTCCGAAGCGAACGATGTCCTGAGCGATGAAAAGAAGCGCAAGGTCTTCGACCAGTTCGGCTTCTATTCGGACAATATCGACGCGGCGGCGGCCGACGCGGCAGCGCGTGGCGGCTATGGCGCGCCTCCCCCGGGCTACGGTCCGGCGGCCAGCCGGCGCGGTGCACAAGAGGTCCCGATCGACTTCGGCGGCTTCGACTTCTCGGACTTCCAGGATCGCGGCCAGGCCGGAGCAGGGCAGGGCGCACCCGGCGGCGGATTTGGCG
>CAZZZQ010000739.1:0-2091 GCA_964658405.1 uncultured Sphingomonas sp. | reverse complement strand
CTTCGTGGTTGGCGAAGTCGAAGGCGTAGCGGCCCTTGTTGCAGAGGAAGTCGCCGTTGATGCCGGACTTGTCGCGGTTGTCGCCGCGAACGATCTCGGAGCCGTCGGAGGTGCTGCGAACTCCGAGGGTCGTCTTGCAGCCGTCGCCGCAGTGGGTGCAGATGGTCGAGACGTGGTTCATCTCCCACGGACGGGTCTTGTAGCGATAGGTTCCGGAGGTGAGGGCGCCGACCGGGCAGGCGTCGATGCACATGCCGCACTGCTCGCAGTCCACGTGGGCGAGATCATCGGGGGACATTTGTGCAGGGACGTTCGGGGCGATGACAGAGGAGCTGCCACGATTCTGGATGCCGAGGGCGAAGACGTCCATGCCCTCGCCGCACATGCGGACGCAGCGATAGCAGAGGATGCAGCGGGGGCGGTCGAAGTAGACGACCGGGGACCACTTCTGCTCCTCGCGGTGATTCTTCGGCTCCGCGTAGAAGCTTTCGGCCGCACCGTACTTGAAGGTCATGTCCTGGAGCTCGCACTCGCCGCCGGCATCGCAGACGGGGCAGTCGAGCGGATGGTTGCCGAGCAGCAGTTGAAGCGTCGCCTTGCGGGCCTGAGCGATCTCGGGGGTCTCGGTCTGGACGACCATGCCCTCGGCGACCGGGGTCGTGCAGGCGGTCTGGAGCTTCGGCATCTTCTCGATGCGGACCACGCACATGCGGCAGGCAGCCTGCAGCGAGAGCCCGGGGTAGTAACAGAACGCGGGAATCTCGATGCCGGCGGTCTTGCAGGCCTCGATGAGGAGGGTGCCTGCGGGTGCGGTGATCTTGTTGCCGTCTACGGTAAAGGTTACGTCTGCCATGAGGAATCCTTATGCTACTTGCATTGATCGACGCTTGATGGGGACCGGCTTCGCTTTAATCAACTGCCGTTTCGCTGGCCGGGGTTTTGGCATCTTCACGCTGAGATGTTCGACAACATACGTCGTTTTGGGATCGGTCTCGCCTTCTATGGGGAGAGTTACGGTCGTCGCTTGAGGCTCGGGTAATGGATAACCCATCTCTATGCAAGCATCCATATAGAGTTCCAGGCCAAACTGAAGATCTGCACGAACCTCGTCCAGGGTATCTCCAAGACCTCCGCACCCGCTCACATCCGGGGCGAAGCCGCTGTAGTTCTTCTTCCCTTTTTCGAACACGACTAGAAATGTCTTTTTCATAGGAGACCCGCGTCCTTTAGAATCTGCCTTTCTGTTCCGATCTTCAAGTCACCCTTGTGCATTGGAACAATGACAATCTTCTTGATCGTGTCGTGGACGAAGATGCGGTGGCTACCAGTCTGTCGGAGATATCTCCAGCCGACTGCTTCCATCTTCCTGATTATTTCGCGCGCGGTCAGCGGCAAGGGAGACGCACCTAGTGAGCTCCTGCGAGCTCCGGTTCACCGACCGGCTTGATGGTGATGAGGGGGTGGTCGACGCGCTTGCCGTCGATGTAGTCCTCAAACTCTTTGCGGAACTTCTTGACGAAGCCGAGGGTAGGCATCGCTGCAGCGTCGCCGAGTGGGCAGAAGGTGCGGCCCATCATGTTTTCAGCGAGATACTGCACGTTGTCGATGTCCTTCTTTGAGCCACCGCCGGCGTGGACGCGGGTCAGGGTCTTCTTGATCCAGTCCGTTCCTTCGCGGCAGGGGATGCACCAGCCGCAGGATTCGTGCTGGTAGAAGGCGATGGTCCGGAGAGCGAATTCAACGATCGAGACCGTCTCATCGAGAACGACGATTCCGCCGGAGCCGAGCATCGTGCCGGCCTTGCCCATCTGGTCGAAGTCGAGGCCGACGTCGATCTCATCGGGGAGCAGGACGGGGCAGGAGGATCCACCGGGGACGACTGCTTTCAGCTTTTTGCCGCCCTTGATGCCGCCTGCGACCTCGTAGATCGCCTTTTTGAGGTTGTAGCCCATAGGGAGCTCGTAGACGCCGGGGCGTTCGACGTGGCCGCTGATGCCGAAGAGGCGCGTTCCGCCGTTGCGCTCGGTGCCGAGCTTGGCGTAGGCCTCGCCGCCCATCAGCAGGATGTGCGGCGCGTTTGCGATGGTCTCG
>CAZZZQ010000738.1:0-2091 GCA_964658405.1 uncultured Sphingomonas sp. | reverse complement strand
CGAAGTGGTATATCCATTGGGCTGGTGGTAGTCCTGGAAGTTGAACTCCACGCTGATGTGGTTGTTCTGGTTCAGCTGATAGTCAAGGCGCGGGAAGAAGATGTCCTGCTTCAGGTTGCGGTTTGCCGGAGCGCTGAGGCCGTTCAGGTACGTCTTGGCATTGTTGCACTGCGCGGTCGAGAGCGGTGCCGGGCAGCCATAGGTCGCGAGCGTGGCTGGCGTAATTGAAGAGGTGTAGAGGATGGGACCGGCCTTGCGGAAGCCGTCGTAGGTGAAGAAGAAGAAGAGCTTATCCTTGATGATCGGTCCGCCGACTGATCCGCCGAACTGCTGCTGCTGATGCACGCTGGGCTGGAGCAGGAAGGGGTTTGCACCAGGCTGACGGCCCGTGAACTTGGTCAGCGGATCGAGCGCGTTCAGCGAGGGGTAGCGGAGATAGTAGAAGAGATCGCCGTGGAAGGCGTTGGTGCCGGAGCGGGTGATCGCGTTGATCTGTCCGCCTGCAGCCTGACCGAACTCAGCCGAGTAGCCAGAGGTCGAGGACTGGAACTCCTTGACCGAATCCTGCGAGATCACGTACGGCGCGCCGATAGCGCGGCCGCGAGCCTCGGAGAAGAAGGCCTGCTGGTTGTTCGCACCATCGATGAGGTTGGTGTTGTAGAGGCCCGAGATGCCGCGATAAGAGATGAGGCCCGAGTTGCCGTCCGGAACAACGTTCGGCGTCAGCAGCACAAAGTTGTCGTAGCGACGGCCGTTGACCGGAAGGTTCGAGACGAGATTGGCATCAACCGTCTGGGAGACCTCGGTCTTGTCGGTCTCGATCAGCGGAGCCTCGCTGGTGACGACGACCTGATCGGAGACCGAAGCCGGTGTCAGGGTCGCATCGATCGTCAGCGTCGAGCCGACGGTCAGGCTGATGTTCTTCTGATCGAAGGTGCTGAACGATCCGCCGCCGAGAATCACCTCATACTGACCGGGCTGCAGGAAGGTCGCCGCATAGTTGCCGTTGTTATCCGTGGTCAGCGTGCGCACAGCGCCGGTGGCAGTGTTCTTGACGAGTACGGCTGCGCCGGGGATGACCGCACCGGAGGAGTCCTTGACCGTTCCGCCGATGTTGCTGAGGGCGGCGTTCTGAGCGGTCAGGGGCAGGGCGGAGGTCAGCAGCAGAAGAGAACCGAAGGCAAGGGAAAGCAGACGCTTCGAAGTCGGGTGAAAGCTCATAGTAAGCGGAACTCCTGGTAAAGGTCACTACAGTCGGACAGTGGCAATTCGGGGCCTGACTCTCTTGAGTGATTCGTCGACTGCGTGCCCGAAGGGGTCCCGCGTTCAAATCAGACAGACCTGAAAATTGCTTGATTCCTCTACGCTCAGGCAGACGCCGGGCTATGTCAAGAGAAGTTTGAGGAGGGTTTTGGCGCAAAGGACCGTATCGACGCGAGAAGCTACAGCTTCCGGGATAAAGGTATAGATTCCTGTACGCGGCCGCGAGAAATGCAGCAAATTCGCTACTTTCTGTGCGGTGCTCCAGAAGTTTAATAGACGGTAAAAATATGAACTAAAGTACTGGGTTTTGCCGTTTACGAGCCCCCGAGCGACTAGTGGAGCTGGTCGGGAATGACGGCGTACTGGATCAGCAGTTCGAAGGGAACGATCCTGAGCGTGGCCTCGTGGGTCGCTTCGAGGACGACGGGGCAGCCCGCTCCGGCCTGTTGAACCTGGAGCCAGCGAGCAGCGCAGACGCACCAGCGGTCGCCCGGCCTGAGGCCCTGGAAGTACGAGGTCGGGGTCGAGAGATCGTTGCCAAGCGCCTTTGAGGCAGCGAGAAAAGGCTCATCGACGATGCAGCAGACGGTGTGTACGCCGAGGTCATCGGGGCCAGTCTCGCAGCAACCGGTACGGTAGTAGCCGGTCATGGGCTCGCAGCCACAGGTTGCGAGGGGCTGACCGAGAACGTTCTTTCCTTGCGCCTTATGCGGCTCTACTGCAGACATGGTGATCTTCCTTGGCTCTAGTATCCCATCCTTGTCGTCGTTTCCCCGCAAAGAATGAACGCGCAATGTAACGGATGGCAACTATGTTTTCACGAAGGTG
>CAZZZQ010000737.1:0-2094 GCA_964658405.1 uncultured Sphingomonas sp. | reverse complement strand
ATGGTGATGGAGCTGAGGATCAGGACGGCAGTGTTCAGCCACAGGATCGGCGGAATCGCAGTCGGAAGCCACTGGTTGATGTAGTTGTTATAGGCGTCGAAGTGGCCGGTCGTCTGCGAGACGAAGAAGGCGCTGACGATCGCGACGAAGAACATCAGGTCGCCTGCGAGCGCGAAGAACACGGCGAGGCGGAAGCGGCTCAGCTTCTCCCGCGGCCCGCGCCTGCCCTGCGGCCGATTGTTCCAGCCCTCATTGTCTCCGCCGCCGCCGGTCCGTTTGTCGCCCTTATCGTTGGGCGGCCGTCGACCGTTGCCGCTGTCGTGATCGTCGACGCGCCGCTTCTTCTCAGATTCGATCCCGTGAGGGGTGATGGTTGCCGGCATGGATAGCTCCCGCAGAAGGCCGTTGTGGAAAGATTACTCCGGTTTCGCGCCGGCGGACCATTGAGGTTGGAAAGAAGTATCGGTGTACTCGCAGGGCGCACGAAATACTTTGATTGGCTGATTAGATGCGCCAGGCGGCGCAAAGGGCGCGAGCTGAGGATGCCACTCAAGCGTCGTCGCCTGCCAGGGATCGTCGGTGGCAGGCGCACCTTTATAAAGGCTCCAAACAATGTTGATCAGGAAGAAGATCTGGGCGGCGATCAGGAAGATTGCCCCGTAGGTGATGTGCTTCTGCAGCGGAATCGAACCAGCTGCAAGGAGTCGCGCCGCCGCCGACCCGGGAATTCCGGTCAGCTGTGCGTAGTGTCGCGGCTCCCCGGCAAGCCCGGTGATGTGCATTGGCAGAAACGTCGCGTATGCGCCAAGAAAGCTGCCCCAGAAGTGCAGTCTGCCCAGCCGTTCCGACATCATACGGCCCGGTCGTGTCCGCGTGCGCGACAGCAGCGGAAACCAGTAGTAGGTTCCTGCGAAGAGGCCGAAGACCCCAGCCATCGCCATGATGAGGTGGAAGTGGGCGACGACGAAGAAGGTATTGTGCAGGTACTGGTCGAGGATCGGCTGGGCAAGGATCGGTCCGCTCAGGCCGCCGGTCAGGAAGAGTGATACGAAGCCGAGCGAGAAGAGCATCGCCGTTGTGTACTGCGGACGGCTGCGCCAGGTGGTCGCAATCCAACTCAGGACCTTTGCGGCGGAGGGTAACGCAATGGCGATCGTCGAGATCGAGAAGGCAGTGCCGGCGAAGGGATTAAGTCCGGCGACAAACATGTGATGCCCCCAGACCAGGATTCCGAGGAAGCCGATCAGGAGTGTCGTTGCGATCATGGTGCGATAGGCGAAGACCTTGCGGCGGGAGAAGTTCGCCAGCAGCATCGACGTCAGGCCCATGCCCGGAAGGACGGCGATGTAGACCTCGGGATGGCCGAAGAACCAGAAGAGATGCAGCCACAGCAGCGGCGATCCGTTTCCCCCGGTGTGCAGCGTTCCATTGACGAGGTCGCCGGCGGGCAGAAAGAAGCTGGTCCCGGCGTGGCGGTCGGCGAAGAGCATCACAAGCGCGGCCAGCAGGACGGAGAAGGCGAGGATGCTGAGGAGAGCCGCCGTAAACCAGCCCCAGACGGTCAGTGGAAGCCGGTCCCACGTCATGCCTTCGCAGCGCAGGCGGATGATCGTGACCAGCGTGTTGATCGAGGCCATGGTTGTCGCAATCGCAAACAGCCCGATGCTGGCGAGCCAGAGATCCATCCCAAGCGCCTGACCCGGACCCGCGCTGGCGATCGCCGAGAGCGGTGGATAGGCCGTCCAGCCGGAGATTGCTGCTCCGCCCTGGACGAAGGTCGATGCCAGGATTGTGAGGAAGGCGAGGGCCGTCAGCCAGAACGAGGCGGCGTTGAGGCGCGGAAAGGCCATCTCCCGCGAGCCGATCTGGGCCGGCAGGATGAGGTTCCCGAAGCCGGACTGCGGCGCCGTCGTCAGGACGAAGAACAGCATGATCGTCCCGTGCAGCGTGACCAGCGCGAGGTAGTCCTCCGGGAGGATCGGGCCGTGGAAGGGAATGATGCGATCCGGCCAGACGAGGTGGATGCGCATGACGAGCGACATCGCCGTTCCGATTGCCACGGCGATCAGCGCGAGGACAAGATACTGAATCCCG
>CAZZZQ010000736.1:0-2095 GCA_964658405.1 uncultured Sphingomonas sp. | reverse complement strand
CCCTCCAAACGGCGCAAGCGGCTCCTTCGTTGACTGATCCTTTACGAGTTCAATCACGCTGAAGAGTCCGATCGACCGAACGTCCCCAACGCATGCGAACCGCTCCGCAAAGCCCTCCAGCCGCTCCTTCAGATAGCTCCCCTGCAGCGCAACATTCTCAAAGACGGCCTCCTCTTCGTAGACCGCCATATTCGCGTTGGCCGCTGCACAGGAGAGCGGATGACCGCTGTACGTCAGTCCCGCTGACAGCATGTGATCTTCAAAGTACTGTGCAATCTCATCCGATACGATCACCGCACCAAGCGGCATGTAGCCACTCGTCAAACCCTTCGCAGCAGTGACAATGTCCGGCTTGATCCCGTAATGCTGCGTCGCGAGCCACTTGCCCGTCCTGCCAAAGCCGCTCATCACCTCATCATCGATCAGCAGAATCTTGTAGCGATCGCAGAGCGCACGCAGCTTCGGATAATAATCATCCGGCGGAATCAGCAGCCCATTCGACCCCGTGATCCCCTCGACCATAATGGCAGCAATCGTCTCCGGCCCCTCCATCTGGATGATCTCTTCGATGTGGCTCACGCACTCGCGATGACAGCTCTCCACCTTCTGCCCGAACGGACACCGGTAGCAGTACGGATCGAAGACCCTCACGATCCCCGGCACGCCCGGCTCCACCGGCCACCGGCGCGGATCCCCAGACGCAGTCATCGACCCCATCGTCGCCCCGTGGTACGACCGGTAGCGCGTAATGATCTTGTTCCGCCCGGTAAAGAGCCGCGCAATCTTCATCGCGTTCTCGTTCGCCTCGGAGCCACCCAGCGTAAAGAACGACTTCGCCAGCCCGGTCACCTCGGACAGCTTCTTGCCCAGCAGCCCCCTCGGCTCCGTCGCAAAGTTCGGCCCGGCAAAGCAAAGCTCGTCCACCTGCTTCTTGATCGCGTTCAACACCTTCGGATGCTGGTGGCCGACGTTCATGTTGATCAGCTGCGAGCTGAAGTCCAGCCACCTCTCGCCCTCGCCGTCCCAGAAATGCACGCCTTCCGCACGCGTCATGTGCATCGGCTTGGCCGCATTCTGCACCGACCACGAGAACAGTGTGTACTCGCGATTCTCCTCAACAATCCTGTCCGTAGCCGAGTCGGCAAACGGATTCAACGCATGGAGAACGTCTTCAACCTTCGTCAGCATCGTCTCAACCTCCGCACATCCCTACTTAGTCTCGGCCATCCAAAACATGGTCTTCCTCGCCAGCAGATCAAACGCCTCGACCGCCAGCGCCAGGTGCTCTACGTCCGTGTCCTCAATCCTATTGTGGCTGATCCCGCGCAGCGACTGTACAAACATCATCACCGTCGGCACGCCCGCCCGGGCGATCTCCGCCGCATCATGCAACGGCCCCGAGGGCATCCGGCACGACACCCCGGCAGTCTCAACGATCGCCTCGTCGCAAAGCCCGATCAGCGCCGTGTGAAAGGGAACCGGCTCGATCCCCCAGATCTTCGACCACTCCACGGTGCAGCCCTCCATCTCCGCGAACCGCTCGCTGGCCTCCTTCGCCTCACGCAGCAGCGTCGCCAGCACCTCCGCATCCAGATCGCGCTGATCGAGCGTCGCCTCACACCGACCCACAACCGCCGTCACAATTCCGGGAAAGGTCTTGACGCTGCCCATCGTGCACACCGCATCGGGATGCCTCATCGCGATCGTACGGATCTCCAGCGCCAGCCTCGCCGCCGCTGCCAGCGCGTCCCGCCGCGCCGCCATCGGGGTCGAGCCGGAGTGCGCCTCCTGCCCATAGAACGTGATCGCATGTCGCTCCACACCCTTGGTCCCGAGCACCACCGCAAGCGGCAGCCCGGCCTTCTCAAGCAACGGCCCCTGCTCGATATGCAACTCAAGATAAGCTTCAACATGGCTCCGGTCGACGGCCGCCTCATGGATTCGGTCCGCGTTCAATCCACTCGCCAGCAACGCCTGCTCAAAGCTGATCCCGTCGCGGTCCGTCCGCAGCCGATCCGCCGCAATCGTAGCCGTCCCAGCGAACGCGGATGATCCGAACAGACTCCGACCAAACCGAGCACCCTCTTCATCGGCC
>CAZZZQ010000735.1:0-2103 GCA_964658405.1 uncultured Sphingomonas sp. | reverse complement strand
AGAGCTCTTGGACGAATTTCGGCAACGGTCCATCCGTCAACCTGTCCGCCCAGAGCGATGCGAAAGGCGGACAGGTCCTGCGGTCGGTGTAGAAGTGCGACAGCATGTCCTCCGCCGAGAATGATTCCGCTGAGAAGAACGTCGGGCGGAGGCGCAGCAGGCGCAGGAGCGGCTTCGACCGGCTGCACCACGAGCGGCTGTGCCGGCGGAGAAGGCCGACGCGTTGGAGAAAAGAGCGGACGCTCCAGCATGGCTCCAAACTGTCCCGATCCGACGAGCCCGACCTCTTTGCCGCTAGCCGTTGCAGGCACAATCACGAGCGCGCTAACGACGGCCAGAACGCGTCCGATCCGCACAACTGTCATCGCTGCGACTTAGAATGCGGGGTAGACAGCATCGATCGCACGCTCGCTCTGCTCACCCCGACATCGCAGGCCGGAGCGTCTGCCCTCAGTACAATCGGTCCTCGTGCGATACATCTCCGGCGAGGATCGGTCAAACAGGCCTTCTGGCATCTCGTGATTTTGGCCCAATCGTTGACCGAGAATAGGGATGATGTCGCAGGCATCACTCACGCAGCGACCCCAGCGTTAACGTCGGCAAGCCTGTCATATGCTCGCCAACCACGTACCGCTCCTAAAAACAGATGCGAAAACGCCACAATCTCGTTTTGTTGGCCAGAATTTCCGCTACGGAGATTTGCCACCTTGTCGAACAGATGTCGTCCTCTAGCCTTACTAAAGCACGCAGGCCATCTTTGGTCGCCCTTTCGCAATCCTTCGTTGCGGTGTGGCAATGTGCTCTGGGGAGACGGGAACATCATGTCTGATAAACAGCAGAACCTTGTGGCTGAAGATGCCGGTCCGTTGAATCTCGAAGCGGGTCGCCGCGCCTTTCTGAGGACGGCTGGCATGGGAACGGCACTGGCCGCCCTCGCCACGGTGACGTCGGCCGAAGCTCAGACGTCGACGTCGTCCGACTACGATGTGGCGATCCTCAACTTTGCTCTCAACCTCGAGTATCTCGAAGCAGAGTTCTACCAGCGTGCCGTCAATGGCGTCGGTCTTGGCGCTGCGTTGACCAGTGGCATTGGCCGTCAGGGCGGCGTCACCGGCGGCAGCAAGGTGCCGTTCAAGAATCCCGTCATTCAGAACATCGCCAGCGAAATCGCCAACGATGAAAAGAACCATGTGATCTTTCTCCGCAGTGCTCTGGGCGGCAGAGCGGTGGCCGAGCCTGCCATCTCTCTCGACACATCGTTCAAGGCCTTGGCCGCCGCGGCGGGTCTCCCGTCGACCTTCAACCCCTATGCGGACGACATGAGCTTCCTGCTGGCCGCCTATGTCTTCGAAGACGTCGGCACCACGGCCTATAACGGTGCTGCTCCGTTCATCACCAACAAGACCTATCTCGGTGCTGCCGCGAGCATCCTGGCGGTCGAAGCCTATCACGCCGCCACGATCAGGACGCTGCTCTACGCCCAGCAGGACAAGTTCAACGAGAGCGCCACGGCTCTTATTTCTGCTCTGCGGGCCAGTCTCTCGGGGACCAAGGACGATCAGGGGATCGCTGGTGACCAGAGCACGATGAACGGAGGCTTCCCGACTCCGGCCAACATCACGCCGACGGATGCGAATGCGCTGGTCTTCGGGCGGACACCCCGCCAAGTGCTGAACATCGTGTATGGCGGGGTCAACGCGTCGAGCGGCGTCTTCTTCCCGCAAGGCGCCAACGGTGGCCCGGGCTTCGCGCAGCTGCTCAAGGCAACTGGCGGCTAGGGCGCTTTCGCCTTCGGCGGATTTGCTCAGGTTATAAGAAGAGCAGTCTCATCGGCTTACGTTCGTCTGCGCAATTTAAGGAAAGCCGATACTGCTCTTGAGCTAGGCGAATAGGTGATCGGGCTCGACTCGCGAAGCGAGTCGAGCCTGGGTGAGGTGGGCCTGGCGCCATCCCATGAACAGCCTGACCATGAGCAATCCGAGACCTGATCAGGTTGACCGGCTCGCCCGCACCCTTCCGCCGCTCGTCCCCGCGGATGCCGTATGAACGGAGGATTGCCTTTGCGGGACATCGGCAACCTATTTCGATCCGGTCGTGACAGAG
>CAZZZQ010000734.1:0-2107 GCA_964658405.1 uncultured Sphingomonas sp. | reverse complement strand
CAGGTATCGGTCGTCGACAGTAAAGTAGCCGATGGTATCGCCCGCCAGAAACGCGCTGGGCAGCACCAGCCAGTCAATCGCGAGCCGGCCATCGTCGTTTAGCTTGCCGGGCAAAAGCTTGGACTGCATGGATGAAGCCGTCTGCAGATCGCGCCGGATCGTATCGTAGGCTGCGCCCAGCTTCTCGTTCAGCAAGCCAAGGTGCTTGTTTCGCTCTTCAAGCTTTGCGTGCAGGTCAAGCATGCGTTGTGCAGCGTGCACACGCGCCCGCAGCTCCGCTGACTGAATGGGCTTGACGATAAAGTCGTCTGCCCCGGCCTCCATGCCAGTGATAAAGTCGCTCCGCTGGTCTTTGCCTGTACAGAGCACGACGTACAGGTAGGAGGCGCCCTGCCTTGCCCGGATCAGCTTGCAAAGCTCGATTCCGTTAGGCGCGGGCATCTCCCAGTCGCTCAGGATCATATCGAAGTGCTGGTCGCTCAGCGCCCGCCAGGCCTCCTCGCCATTCGACGCCGTCTTCACCTCGTGTCCCCAACTACCCAGCCACTCACTCAGCAACAAGCGGCCGACGAAATCATCGTCTGCAACCAGTATTCGCATCCCGTCGAACCTTTCGAGCCTTCCGGGCTAGTCAGCACCAGCGCCCAACAATCCTATGCGGCCTTGCAGCTTTTATTCCTAGAACAGCGCCAGGGTCTTCAGCAGGCCTGACATGCTGATCGGTTTAGAGACATACTCGTCGAACCCGGCTCTCAAAGCCACCTCCCGCTCGCCGTGCATGGCAAACGCCGTGCATGCAATCACTGGCAGGCTTTTCCATTCTTCTCGGGCACGGATAGCCTTGAGGGTTTTCAGACCGTCCATCTTCGGCATCTGCATATCGAGAAGCACGATGTCGGGCGAGCTGACCTCGAGCACCGCGAGCGCCTCTTCTCCGTCGCACGCCTGCAGCACCTGGTAGTCGGCCGCCTGCAGCATCTCGGCGACCAGTTCCCGGTTCACATCGTTGTCTTCGGCAACCAGCACTGTCCTCATGCGATGGTCCTGCCTGCCGCCGGGCGGGCGATGCGTTGGGAGATTTCGGCAAGCACGGCCGACTTCCAGCCTTCGCTCTTCGAAAACACCGACTGCGTATGACTCTTCAGCTGCTGGAGTTCCTGCCGGTCCAGCTCCTTCGATGTCAAGACGGAGATGGGCAGACTGGCGAGGGTGGGTATCTTTCGTATCTCGCGTAGGAACTCAAATCCCGACATACCCGGCATGATGAGGTCCAGAATGATGGCATCGATCTTGCCGGTCTTTGCAATGGCCAGCCCTTCTGTCCCGGACTTGGTGGCATGCAGCGTATAGCGCGTCTGCGCAAAGACCTCCCTCGCCATCTCGAGCATCGCGCTGTCATCGTCGACCAGCAGCACGTTGGCCCGTGCGCCCGGCAGATGCCGCTCCAGAGAGTCCATCAAGTCGCCGCGGCTTACCGGCTTTACCAGGTAGTCCGACGCACCGAGCGCGAAGCCGGTCCCCTGATCGTCCACCACTGAGATGATCAGCACCGGCGGCAGATCGCCCTTGTACGTCTCCTTGAGCTGGTGCAACGTGGTGAAGCCATTGCTGCCCGGCATCAGGATGTCGAGCGTGATGAGGTCAGGCTTCTGGTCGCGCACCGCAGCAAGCGCCTTCTGGTTTGAATCGGCCATGGCCGTACGGTACCCGGCCGACCCAAGATAACTGCAGAGCAACTCCCGCGCTTTTGCGTCGTCGTCGACCACCAGAATGAGCGGCGCGTTGGTCAGAGGCCCACCCGCAGCTGGCACGGCCTCGCTCTCGGGCAGCGCCGAGGGCGCTACAGGCAGAGTGAAGTAAAAGCGGCTGCCCTCTCCCAGGCGGCTGGATACACCGATCTGTCCGCCATGCTTGTGTACCAGCCGCCGCGTGATGGCCAGCCCCAGACCCGTGCCCTCAGAAACCACCCCGGTAGGTGCGGATGCCTGGCGGAACTCCTCAAAGATGATCTTCTGGTCCTTCTCCGAGATGCCGGGGCCGTTGTCGATCACCTCGAACAGGACTTCGCCTCCCTGGCGGACGACCCGCATCTCGATGATGCCGTTGT
>CAZZZQ010000733.1:0-2108 GCA_964658405.1 uncultured Sphingomonas sp. | reverse complement strand
CGTGCCGTCAGAATTAGTACTGGAGTCAAATTCCCCGCACGCCGCAACCGCCGCAGTAGCTCCTGCCCGCTCAGCCCAGGCAGCATCAGGTCGAGAATAATTGCATCGTAGCAAGCCTGCTGCGCCAGCAACTCGCCTTCGATACCATCGGGAGCGTGATCGACGGCAAAATTCCCGCCATCCCGCAGCGCAGCAACGAGGTTCTCTGCAAGGCGTACTTCATCTTCGACAATCAGGATGCGCATAGCAGGGCCTCCCTGGTCGAGACCCTGCCACGCGCGCTGAGAATGAACAAACAAGCCATACCGCGAGTATCCCCGAGACAGATTAAGCTGCGCTGAAGAACCGCCATCTATGCGACGTCGCGCCAGTCCAGGATCACTTTGCCGGAGTTGCCGGAGCGCATCGCGGCGAAGCCCTCTTCATAGTCACGCCAGTTCAGCCGATGAGTAATCACGCCCGAGATATCCAGCCCGGTCTCCAGCATGACGGTCATCATGTACCAGGTCTCGTACATCTCGCGACCATAGATGCCACGCAGCGTGAGCTGATTAAAGACCACCTGGTTCCAGTCGATCGCAATCTGCTCGGACGGGATTCCCAGCATGGCAATCTTGCCGCCATGGCTCATGTTTGCCAGCATGTCGCGGAACGCCGAAGGGTTCCCGGACATCTCCAGCCCCACATCGAAGCCTTCCTGCATGTGCAGTTCGCCCTGCACCGTGGTGAGTGGGGTTGCGCGCGGATCGACCGCCCGGGTGACACCGACCTTCTCTGCGAGCGTGCGGCGATACTCGTTAGGATCGGAGATCACCACATGGCGCGCTCCAGCATGACGCGCAACCGCAGCCGCCATAATGCCGATGGGTCCGGCTCCCGTCACCAGTACATCCTCGCCCAGCGTGGGAAAGGCGAGTGCCGTGTGAACCGCGTTGCCGAGCGGATCGAAGATGGATGCGATTTCCAGCGAGATTCCTTTCGAATGCTGCCAGATATTAGACATAGGCAGCACGATGTATTCGGCAAATGCGCCGTTACGGTTGACCCCGACGCCCATCGTATGTGCGCAGAGATGACGCCGGCCAGCCAGGCAGTTACGGCAGCGGCCGCACACCACATGGCCTTCGCCCGAGACGATCTGACCGATCGCCAGGTCTTCGACGTTCGAGCCCACGGCTACCACTTCGCCTACAAACTCGTGGCCGATCGTGAGGCCAGGCTGGATCACCGAGCTGGCCCACGCGTCCCATTCGTAGATATGCAGGTCGGTCCCGCAGATCCCGGTGTAGAGGACACGGATCTTGACGTCGTTGATGCCCATCTCAGGTTCAGCTACGTCTTCGAGCCAGAGACCGCGTTCAGCGCGGCTTTTTACAAGTGCTTTCACAGGGAGATGCCTTTCTGCTGCACCGGCTACGGGGGCGGGCGCAGATGGCCTTGGTATTGGTTGGCCTCACTTATTTTACCGCCGTACAGCATGTGCCGCACGTGTCCGCCAGCCTACCGCTACCGAACCAGTCGGCCACGCGAGAGCCACGCGGTGGAGACACCATCTTTCGTGCGGCTCGCGACCACGTAGGCGCTCCCGTCTGCATCCAGCGCGACCGTTGGATAGCGGTCGAGATCGTCCGCGCCGGGAACACGCTGCGGCGCAGTGACCTGTCCCTGTGGAGAAACAGCAACCACATAGCTCGAGTAGCCTCCCCATGCCCCATCGCCCTGCGGCGTTCTTGCAGAAAAAGTAAGCACCACGCGCCCGTCCTCAGTGGCTGCGAGATACGGATGGTTTGCTCCGGGAATACCGCCGTCCACCGCAAAGGGCGGTCGAAAGGTCTTGCCGCCATCCACCGATTGGGCCAGCCGGAGCCCCGCTCGCTCGCCACCGGCCGAGTACCAGGCGACCAGGAGTCTGCCGGGCTGCACCGCCATCACGGGTCCAGACTCCGGACACCCCAACAGATGCCATCGGTCAAGATGCACCCGCTCCGGCTCGCTGAAGTGCGCACCGAAATCGGTTGAAGTAGCCACTGCAACATCGCGTTCATTGTCGCCATAAACATGCCGGTAGGCGACATGCACCCTCCCGTTCGCTCCAAACGCCAGCGATG
>CAZZZQ010000732.1:0-2111 GCA_964658405.1 uncultured Sphingomonas sp. | reverse complement strand
AACCCTCTATGGCACTCACGAACTATCGCACCCTAGGCCGGTCTGGCCTCGTCGTCAGCCCGCTTGCCCTTGGAACCATGACCTTCGGAACCGCACGGTGGGGGCTGGATGAGACCGGCTCGGCTGCTGTTTTTAATGCGTACGTGGAGGCTGGCGGCAACTTCGTCGATACGGCGGATGTGTATGCGGCGGGCCGCAGTGAAGAGATGCTTGGCGGCTTTATTGCAGAGCGCGGACTGCGCGATCAGATCGTGGTGGCGACGAAGGCCGGGTTTGCCGCGGGCAAGGGCGTCCACACCGGCGGGAATGGGGCGAAGCATGTGCATGCTGCGCTCGAGGGCTCGCTGCGGCGGCTTCGCACGGAGTATGTGGATCTGTTCTGGATCCACGTGTGGGACTCGGTGACCCCGGCGGAAGAGCTGCTGGAGACGATGTCTGCGCTGGTTCGCGCCGGCAAGATACGGTACTGGGGGATGTCGAATGCGCCGGCCTGGTATGTGGCGAAGCTCGCGACGCTGGCCAGTGTGCGGGGACTTCCCGGGCCGATTGCGCTGCAGTACTTCTACTCGCTCGTCGATCGCAGTATCGAGGATGAGCATGTGCCGCTGGCGCAGGAGTTTGGCATGGGCTTTGTGCCGTGGAGCCCGCTTGCATACGGTCTGCTGACGGGAAAGTATGACCGGGCTGTCGTCGAAGCGGCGCCCCCTCGGGCGGGTGGCCTGCCGCGGGATGCGGCTGATCGCAATGCGAAGCGCCCTGAGGGCGACAAGCGGCTCGACGGTGCGAACCCCTTTGGAGATACGCTCTTTACGCCGCGTAACTGGACGATCGTCGAGGAGGTGAAACGGGTTGCTGCGGAGGCCGGTGAGAGCCCTGCGCGTGTGGCGCTGGCGTGGGTCTGTGGGAGGGCCGGTGTGACGTCGACGTTGATGGGCGTGAGCCGGGCTGAGCAGGTGGTGGACAATGCTGCCGCGCTGGAACTGGTGCTTTCAGCGGAGCACCGGGCGGCGCTCGATCGAGTGTCGGCATCGTCCGAACCGCGCATGCTGTACAGCCTGTTTACGCCGGCTCTGCGACAGTATGCTGTCTTCGGAGGCAGCGCGGTGAATGCCTAGAACTACCGGGCCTTGATCGTCTGTTACTGCTCGGCCTGGTCCTCGAGGATCAGGCCGAGCAGCGTTAGCAGGGTCTGCTGCTGCGTGGAGGAGAGCGCCTTGAAGACATGCTCTACCGCGTGGCGCTTCGGCTCTTCGATCGCGCGCAGTGCCTTCTTCCCGCGCGCCGTCACGGAGACCAGAAGGGCGCGCCGGTCGGTAGGGTGCGGCCTGCGCTCGGCGAAGCCATCGCGTTCGAGGGCGTCGAGCGCATCGGTGAGGGTGCGGGGAGCCTGACCGAGGAGCGCGGCAAGCTCCCCCGGGCGGCAGGGTCCCTCCTGCACCATCCGGGAGAGCAATTTGGCGCGGGCCAGCGAAAGCCCATGGGCGGAGGTCGCTGCGTCGACCCCCCGGCGCAGGTACCAGTGCACGTTACGCAACGCTTCGGCGAGCTCGACTGCCTTTGACGCTTTCATAGGGTCCAGTGTACAACTAGTGAGGTTCCTCACTATGATGTTTGCAGGGATCGGCGGGATTTTCTTTGGGGGATGGTATGAAGACGATTGCGATTGAGGAGCACTTTCTCTCTGCGGAGGTTTGGGAGGCGTGGGCGAGCGGTGGTGACGATGCGGGGGCGGCGCTCCACACCGGCGAGATGCAGGATCGGCTGGAGGAGTTGAGCGAAGAGCGGCTGGCGCGGATGGCTGAGAGTGGCGTCGATGTGCAGGTTCTGTCGCTGACGAGTCCCGGGCTGCACCATGTTGCGCCTGCGGAGGGCCTTGCGCTGGCGCGCCGCACGAACGATTTGATTGCGGCGACGGTGGCGCGCCATCCGGGGCGGTTCGAGGGCTTTGCGACGATTCCGACGACCGCTCCCGGGGATGCGGTGAAGGAGCTGGAGCGCTGTATCGGGGAGCTGGGGATGAAGGGCGCTATGCTCTTTGGCCGGACGATGGAGAAGAGTCTTGACCATGCTGACTTCTGGCCGATCTTCGAGGCGGCGTCACGGTTGAGGGT
>CAZZZQ010000731.1:1441-2112 GCA_964658405.1 uncultured Sphingomonas sp. | reverse complement strand
TTCAACTACTACCCCAGCAAGAACGCATTCGCCGATCTCGGCCCGATCCAGCAGGAGACGGTCGCGCAGCAGCGCTCGCTGACGAACGCCGGTGTCCACTCCGACGTGTCGTACGTGAAGGGGATCCACAACATCAAGATCGGCGGCATGTATCAGCAGACCTTCCTGCGCGAGAACGACCAGATCGGCTTGGTCGACCAGACGATCAACTCCCCCTGCCTCGATCTGAACGGCAATCCTGCGCCGGGCTACTCCGACCCAAGCTACTGCGCGCTCTCGGGCTACACGCAGAATCCGGGCTACAACCCGGTCCTGCGACCGTATGACCTGACCCGCGGCGGCTCAACCTACGCGTACCACGGTCAGACGGACATCAAGCAGCTCGCATTCTACGGTCAGGATCAGATCAGCGTTGGCAGCTGGCTCTTCAACGTCGGCATCCGCGGCGATCTCTACAACGGCCTCGCGATTCAGCGACAGGCCGAGCCCCGCGTCGGCATCTCCTACAACGTCAAGAAGACCGGCACCGTCCTGCGCGTCTCCTACTCCCGTGCGCAGGAGACCCCGTTCAACGAGAACCTCGTGATCTCGGTCAAGGGCTGCTACGACCCGGTCATCCAGGGAATCTTCGAGACCCTCGGCTCCTGCGTTCCGGCGCCGTTCAATCCCGG
>CAZZZQ010000731.1:0-1431 GCA_964658405.1 uncultured Sphingomonas sp. | reverse complement strand
AATCCCGGTTTCCGCAATGAGTTTCATGCCGGCCTTCAGCAATCCTTCACCCGCCACCTCGTCATCAGCGGCGAGTACATCTGGAAGTACACGCACAACGCCTACGACTTCTCGGTCCTCGGCAGCACGCCGATCACCTTCCCCATCGAATGGCATAACTCGAAGATCCCGGGCTTTGCCCTCCGCGCCAATGTCCCCGAGACCCACGGCGTTAGCGCCTTCGTTGTCATGAGCTCGGTAGCCGCGCGCTTCTTCAACCCGCAGGTCGGCGGCGTCGGTGCAACCCCCGGGGTGATGGGATCGACGCTTCCCTTCCGCATCGATCACGACGAACGCTTCAACGAGACGACCCACATCCAGTACAACCTGCCCTTCCGCAAGACGATGTGGTTTGGCTTCAACTGGCGCTATGACTCCGGCCTCGTCGCCGGCTCGGTTCCCTGCTACAACGTCACCGGCGCGAATACAAGCTGCTCCGGCATCTCCATCACTCTGCCGAACGGGCAGCCGGGCATTGACCTGAGCGGCCTGACGGCGGATCAGCAGTTCCAGGCGGGTCTGACCTGCGACGGCGTGAAGGCTACGCCGACCACGGGCTTCACCTCCTGCGATGCTGCCGGACTCACCTCGAACCTGGTCAAGATTCCGGCGGCCGGTACCGAGGATGACGATAAGAATCCTGCCCGTATCGCACCCCGCAACCTCTTCGACATGGCGCTGGGCGATGACAATCTCTTCCACACCGACAAGCACCGGATCGGCGTACGCGTGACTGCTATCAACGTCACGAACAAGTACGCCCTCTACAACTTCCTGTCGACCTTCTCAGGAACCCACTACGTCTCACCCCGCGCACTGACCGGCGAGCTGACCTACAACTTCTAGGCCTGACCCTCGGACAGAGAAGCAAACGGCTCCTTGCTGCTGGCATCCAAAAAGCCAGTAGCAAGGAGAGACCGATGAAGAAGATCCACGCAGCAGTACTTGCCCTGACCCTGGCCACGCCCGTGTTTGCCCAGACGACCGCTCCTTCGAACACCTCCAATACAAGCGAGACGAAGAGCGCGTTGAAGCAGCAGGAGAAGGCAAACAAGGCGCAGGCAAAGGCTGATAAAGCCCAGCGCAAAGCGCTCAATACCAAAGAGCAGAAGAAGGCCGACAAGGAGCAGGACAAGGCCGATCGCGCAGCCAGCAAACCGCAGTAGCGGCTGCGAGGGGCGTGGCTTCCGTCCGCGCCCCGCCTTCCTCCAGCTACAAGAGGAATTTGTATGGCAATCCTGAATCATCTCCACCGCCACGCCGATCTGGCCGGAGCGACCACTTCAACTCTCTGCCTCGCGCACTGCCTGCTCACCCCTGTTGCGATCAGTCTTTTTCCAAGTGTTGTCCCCTACCTTCCGGGGGACGCCTCGACGCACCGTGTGCTTGCGG
>CAZZZQ010000730.1:0-2116 GCA_964658405.1 uncultured Sphingomonas sp. | reverse complement strand
AATCTCCGGATCGACTCCGTGATCGGTCTGCTGGTCATGCTCGTAGACGCCACGGTCCGGACCGGGGAGGGAGGGTGTGCTCGGCTCTGGCCCCGGGATGGGGTCGATGCTGGTCTCTTCGACCGCGTTCGGGTGGGTGGGATCGATCCGCTCGGCGTTGACGTGCCGCACGTTGATCGGAGCGATCGGTGCCGCGGTGACGACCGAGGGCGGCGGTGGGTCGCGGGGGACGAAGGTGGTGCGGACGATCGGTGCCTCGTAGATCGGGTGGTTGAGGCTCAGCGTCGTCTCAGCGCCGCGCTGCCAGAAACGCGTGAAGAGCATCAGGAAGAGCCCAAGCTGCGACGCGACGAAGAGCGGCCACGCGTGGTCCTTCGCCAGCGAGTGCATGGAGAAGCGCGCGGTCAGGTAGACAGCGATCAGGCCGAGCAATGAGAGCAGAAGGAAGGTCGGGTAGGCCTCGACAAACTGGTGGCGCAGCCCGCGAAGTGCCGGGAGCAGCGTCTTGCGCACGCGGCGGTCGGGCTTACCGTTGGGACGCATCTGCAGACCAAGCTGCACCGTGTAGACCTCGACCAGGTCGAAGTAGAGCCGGAGCAGGGCGGCGACCAGCGCGATGACGAGCATCAGCGCAAGCTCGTAGAGGAAGGACGGCCTGCCGACCACTGCATCGTCAATGCGATCAGCAATCTTTGTGTAGGCAGCAAGCAGCAGCCCGAGGATGAGCCCCGAGACGATCAACATAAGGATGGATATGCGAATGAATCGCCAGAAGTGGAGCAGGCCGGCCTGCAGCAGGGTGGAGAGCTTCGCCGGAATTCCGGTCTGGTAGCAGAGCAGCGTTCCCGGGACCAGGAGGAAGTAGGTTGCCGCGTAGAGCAGCACCGAGGTCGAGATGGTCGGCGTCAGGCCGGGTCCCTCGGAGAGCTTCAGCGACAGGCCGAGCAGGGTGCCGAGGTCGAAGCCATGATGCAGCGGCCGGGAGGCGAGCGATCCGTCCGTAACCGCGCCGACCGCATTCGAGAGCCGGATCGTCGTCAGCGCGGAGTAGGCGAAATTGAAGAAGAAGGCCCAGAGCAGCGCGGGGAATCGACGAAGGGTCAGGCCAAGGCCGTGAGCGAGAAGGCTGCGATGCTGAGACATGCGTTGGAACCTCTTGGGCAGATCTGAAACGGTGCGCGAGCGGAAGGGTCAGACGAGCCAGGTAATGATCTGCGCGGCGAGCTGCTGGGCGGCCAGCCAGATGCTGGTCAGCTTCTGTCGGGGCGTCGGATCCAGATGCTGCGTGATGCTGTTGTTGAAGAAGTCCTTATCCAGCAGCACCGTGTGGTCCGGATCGATCTCGGCGGAGACGATCTTCGACTTGCGGATGTAGGTGAGCTTCTTCCACCGGTCGACCCCGTCCCAGGTATCGCGCAGGCGTGTGCCGTCGGCGAAGACGATCTCGACCGTGACGGGGAGGATGAAGTCGCCCTTGCGGCGAAGATAGACGGTCGTCAGATAGTCGGTGTTCTTCGCCGCGGGCGTTCCCTCGGCTGGAGTGGGAAGCCACCACTGGACGGGGTCAGAGGCGATGGAGTCGACGCGATAGTCAAGCACCTGCGTCCCGTAGACCGCCTGCGTGAAGAACGGTCGCAGGCTCGAGTTGACCGCAGGGGTCGCGGCGAAGTCGGTCGAAAAGGGGACCGGTCCGCTGAGTGCGCTGGCGGCCGGGGGCGCGGTCGCCTTGCCGTGCGCGATGGCGACCTGCTCGATGGTGCGCAGGAAGTCTTCGGTAGTCGGGTGGGTAAAGCGGTACTTCATGAAGTAGGTCCGCATGGCATCGTCCATGGTGTCCGAGCCTACGATGCCTTCGAGGGTCGCAAGCAGGGTCGCCGTTTTGCCATACGTCACGCCCCCGTAGGAGTTCGAGTTTCGGAACTGCCAGGCGTGACGGGTCACCGGGTCGAGATCCGGCGCGCTGATGTACTCCGTCCGCTCGAGCGCAGAGTCACCGGCGTTCGCATAGCTGCGATCGAAGACCGAGGTCTTCTTCCCGAGAACTGCTCCAAGCACCTTGACCTCGGTGTAGGAGTTGATGCCTTCATCAAGCCACGCGTCCTCGAATTCATTGGTC
>CAZZZQ010000729.1:0-2119 GCA_964658405.1 uncultured Sphingomonas sp. | reverse complement strand
GCGGCGGATCGCAGTCAAGCCCGGCTCGACCTCGGTGAGCGATAGCCTTCCGGCCTCACTGGTGGTCGATCCCCAGACGCTGATCGCGTACCGGATTTCTCTCCGCAATGATGTCGAGCGCACGGCGGGCCTGTCCGAACCTGTCTACACTGCGGGAGGCACCGCACCGCCGATGGTTGCCATGATTCGCGTTCAGCCACGCGTGGATGGCGCGCTGCTCCAGTGGAGACCGGAGGACGCGGCGGACCGCGTGGTGCTGACGCGGACCACCGCCCGGGGGGCTGCCGGTTCAAGGGTCAAGCAGGGGAAGCAGCCGAAGCGTGATGAGCCTGAGCAGGTGCATCTGCGCGCGGCGAAGTTGAACTCTGGCGACACGCCCTTCCGGCCGGATGCGGGCGGGACGGTTGATGCGACCGCACAGTGGGGCGAGACCTACAGCTATACCGCCGAGCGCATCAGGCGAGTCGTGTTGCTCGGTCATGCGCTTGAGATCCGGAGCGCGCCCTCCGCGGTCGCTACGGTGGTGATGCGCGACACCTTCGCCCCCAGACCGCCCTCGGGACTTGAGGCAATCGCATCCGGCGAGGCCACGGCGCCGTCGATCGATCTTTCCTGGACGCCGGATACCGAGCCGGATCTCGCCGGCTACACGGTCTACAGGCAGGAGGTTGGCGCGAATGGTGTGCTGCAGGGGAGCGCGGTTCGGCTGACCTCGAAGCTGGTCACCGAGCCGGGTTTTCACGACAGCACTGTGAGCACCGGCCATGCATACAGCTATACGGTGACCGCGACGGACACGGCTGGGAACGAGAGCGCGCCGGGGTCGGCTGCACGCGAGGAGCTTCGCCAGCCATAGGAGAGTTCCCGTGCATCCAAGTAGAGGAGTGCCCTGCTTTCGGTGCGATTCACAGGATTAGCCGTCAGATGCGGTCATTCTTGATAAGCTAAGGGCGTACTCCGAAGGAGTTTTCAGCGATGGCATCACTTCTCGAACAGCTCAAGAAGGTCACAACCGTAGTCGCGGATACAGGCGACATCAACTCTATCGAAAAGTTCAAGCCGACCGACTCGACGACGAACCCCTCTCTGATCGCAGCAGCTGCGGAGAAGAGCGAGTACCAGTCGATTGTGGACGACGTTCTCAAAGAAGCACGCAAGGAAGCCGGCGACAGCGCCTCCGACCACGACGTCGCTGCATTGGCGTTCAAGACACTCGCGGTTGCCTTCGGCCGCAAGATCCTGGACATCGTTCCGGGCCGCGTCTCGACTGAGGTCGATGCTCGTCTCAGCTTCGACAAGGAAAAGACGCTCGAGCAGGCACGCGACATCATCAGCCAGTACGACAAGGCCGGGATCTCCCGTGACCGTGTCCTGGTCAAGATTGCCTCCACCTGGGAGGGGATCAAGGCCGCAGAGATCCTCGAGCAGGAGGGGATTCACTGCAACCTGACGCTGCTCTTCGGTCTGCACCAGGCGATTGCCTGCGCCGAGGCGAAGGTCACGCTGGTCTCGCCGTTCGTCGGCCGCATCCTCGACTGGTACAAGAAGGACACCGGTAAGGACTATGTGGGCGCCGAGGATCCTGGCGTGCAGTCTGTCACCAAGATCTACAACTACTACAAGAAGTTCGGCTACAAGACGCAGGTCATGGGAGCCAGCTTCCGCAACATCGGCGAGATCACCGAGCTTGCCGGCTGCGACCTGCTGACGATCGCACCAAAGCTGCTCGGCGAGCTGGATTCGACCGAGGCCGATCTGCCCCGCAAGCTCGATCCTGAGAATGCGAAGTCGCTCGAGATCGAGAAGATCCCGATGGATCAGGCGACCTTCGAGAAGATGCATGCGGAAGATCGCATGGCCCACGACAAGCTGAAGGAAGGCATCGAAGGCTTCTCCAAGGCGCTCGAAGACCTCGAAAAGCTGCTGGCAAAGCGGCTCAGCGAGATCAGCCAGCCTGCGAACGCGTAACTTTACCACCAGCAACCAATAGAAAGGCGGCCTATACGGCTGCCTTTCTTGTTGTAGAGGATCAGAGCGCCCTGACGCCGGGCGGGCGCCGCTTCGCGGAGTTTTGGACGCTTCGCGTGAATGCAAGTCTTAGAGGATGTAGCGGCTTAGG
>CAZZZQ010000728.1:0-2127 GCA_964658405.1 uncultured Sphingomonas sp. | reverse complement strand
CCGGTCAACGACAACGGCGTCTCCGAGCCACAGCCGGGCTTCGAGCGCATCGGCATCGAGCAGGCCATGTCCGAATCGGGAATCGAGTTCTTCTACGTCGACACCCACCTGGTCGAGCAATCGCACCGCAGCCCTTCGCCGTATGAGCTGCTCGGCGGCAAGGTTCCGCGCGACGAACCGACGGTCCAGATGACCTTCGGCCCGCACCGCAGCCTTTATCAGCCGTATTACGTGGAGGGCGACTACGGCGGCGCGCACAACAAGCGCTATGCGGCGACCGTCTTCCCGCGTGACCCCCGCACCGGCCTGCAGGTCTGGTCCGGCGATACCGGCTACCCGGGCGACAGTAACTATCTCGACTTCCACAAGAAGCGCTGGCCCGGCGGACACCGCTACTGGCGCGTCACTGGCGGCCACGTCGACATGGCCGAGAAGCAGCCGTACTTCCAGAGCGAGGCCGCAGACCGCATCAAGACTCACGCTGCGCACTTCGTAAACCTCGTCCACGAGGCGCTGAAGTCCGGCCTGAACGACGCCGTACCACCGATCCTCTGCGCCCCCTTCGACGCGGAGCTCTTCGGCCACTGGTGGTTCGAAGGGCCGCAGTGGCTGGAGGCCGTCGCCCGCCAGCTCCATCACCACGCGAGCGGCATCACGCTGATCAGCTCTGTCGACTACCTCGAGCGCTATCCGCGCGCCGGCTTCATCGAGATGCCCGAAGGCTCATGGGGCTCGGGTGGCAAGAACGAGGTCTGGATGAATCCCGAGACCTCGTGGACCTACACACACATCTACCCGGCGGAGCGCTTCGTCCGGGACGTCTGCACCGGCGGCCTGTGGCGCAACTCGACCCTGGGGCGGCTGATCGCCCAGCAGCTCTGCCGCGAGCTGCTGCTGCTCGAGTCCTCCGACTGGCAGTTCCTCATCACCACCGGCGCCGCGCGCGACTACGCCGAGGTTCGCTTCCTGACCCACAACGACCAGTTCAACGAGTTGAAAGGGACGTGGCAGACCTTTGAAGCGACCGGCAGCATCAACGACGACCAGGAACGGCGCCTCGGGGAGATTCGAACGCGCGACGGCATCTTCGCCGATATCGATCCCGAGTTCTGGGTCGCCGGCGCCCACAATAACGCCGCCGAAACCACCGTCTGACCGAGAACAGGCCTGCGCTTCGACCGCATCAAGGTCGTCGCGCGGGCCTGACATCTTTACCCCGCTCTCACCCTTCTAATTTTCAAGTGGCTACCTCAACATCTCGAACACGGCAGAGTGAACCGGCAGGGTCGCCCCAGCGGCCGTATCTTGTGCCTCCACGAGCAGTCCGGCGCTCCCCACTGGTCCTGTGGCACCTGCTCTCGCTCGACGCACCGACCGTCGCCGCGCTCTGGACCTGGTTTCTAGCCTCTGCCAACCACGTCGCGCTTCCCGCAACGTCCATCATTGCCATGGCAAGCGCCGTCTGGCTGCTCTACGCTGCGGACCGGCTGCTCGACGCCCGGGAACTCGATCGGTCGGCTGCGGGCCTCGAAGCGCGCCATCGCTTTCACCAGCAGCATCGCAAGCTCTTCCTCGTCGGAATCGCTCTAACATCGGTGGTACTTGGAGCGTTGCTGCCAACGCTCTCACCCGCAGCGATCCGGCTCTACCTGGTTGAGGGTAGCTTCCTCGCTGGATACTTCGTCCTGATTCACGCGACCCGCAGTGCGCATCGCCTCCCGAAGGAGCTTGCGGTCGGAGTCTTCTTTGCCGCGGCCATCTTCATCCCAACGATCGCTCAAGACCCGGCGTTGCGCTCGCCCCTGCTTCTCCCGGCAATCCTCTTCGCGATTCTCTGCAGCCTGAACTGCCTCTTCATCTACGCCTGGGAGCATCCCGCGCATGACTCGCTCGCGCATCCGGCGACGCGCCTCGCGCTCCGGCATCTTCACGGCATTGGCACGGCGCTTGTCGTCGCATCGATCGCCCTCGCCGTCTGGAACCGGCAGCCGGCATCAATCCCCGCCGCGATCGCCCTCTCAACCGTCGCGCTCACGGTGCTCCACCGTTATCGCGCTAAGATCCCGGCGACCACGCTGCGTGCCGCCGCCGACCTCGCTCTCCTGACGCCCGCCCTGTTTCTGCTTT